>DAOLIP010000044.1:0-26685 GCA_035328475.1 Ferruginibacter sp. | reverse complement strand
GATGCTTCAAACGGAAAGGAAGTTGCATCATCTGTTTTTTATTATCCCCGTTGGAAGCAAGGCCTGTATTGTATTCCATCTGCCAACCAGTTTCGGCAGCATCCAATGGATTATGTGGAAGGATTGGAAACTACCATAAAAGATTGTCTTGCCAAAGCCGGAAAAGATATCGCACAACAGGTAAAAGCGATCGCTGTTGATACCACAGGCTCTTCACCGGTTGCAGTTGATAAAACCGGAACACCCCTGGCCATGTTACCGGGGTTTGAGAATAATCCCAATGCCATGTTTGTATTGTGGAAAGATCATACTTCCATTAAAGAAGCGGATGAGATAAATCAGCATGCCACAAAATTCAAAACAAATTACCTGCAGTTTGTAGGAGGCATTTATTCTTCTGAATGGTTCTGGGCAAAATGGCTTCACATTCTCCGGGAAGATGAAACAATAAGAAAGCATGGGTATTCTTTTGTGGAGCATTGCGACTGGATCCCTTTCTTACTTACAGGCGGTACCGATGTTCATAAAATGAAAAGAGGCGTTTGCAGCGCCGGCCATAAAGCCTTATGGGCTGCTGAATTTGGCGGATTGCCTCCCAATGATTTTTTTGCTTCACTTGATCCATTGCTTGCCGGGATCACAAAAAATCTTTTTACAGAAACATACACAGCTGATAAACCCGCCGGCCATCTTTCAAAAGGATGGGCGGATAAATTAGGGTTAACCACAGATACCATCGTTGCCGTTGGCGCCTTTGATGCACACATGGGTGCGGTTGGCGGACAAATAGAACCCTACCACCTCAGTAAAGTGATGGGCACTTCCACCTGCGATATGCTGGTAGCGCCCATGAATGAAATGGAAGGAAAATTAGTGAAAGGAATTTGCGGACAGGTTCCCGGTTCTGTCATCCCAGGTATGATGGGTCTGGAAGCAGGACAAAGCGCTTTTGGCGATGTATATGCATGGTTCAGGAATTTATTAAGCTGGCCCATCGATCAGTTGAGTGATGATGAAGGTATGAAACAGGCCATACGTGATAAGATCATTACGGCTTTATCTGCCGAAGCGGCAAAACTTCCGTTAAGTGAGAACGACGAACTGGCCATCGACTGGCTGAACGGACGACGTACGCCCGATGCGGATCAATCGTTAAAAGCAGCCATTATCAATTTGAATTTAGGAAGCGATGCACCAAAGATATTTAAAGCCCTGGTGGAAGCAACCTGCTTTGGCGCCAAAGCCATCGTTGATCGTTTTATCCAGCAGGGAATTCCGGTAAAAGGCCTGATCGGTTTGGGAGGGGTTGCCAAAAAGTCGCCATACATTATGCAGGTAATGGCCGATGTAATGAATATGCCGATACGGATCCATCGGTCGGAACAAACCTGCGCAGCCGGTGCAGCCATGTTTGCGGCAACAGCAGCCGGACTTTATAAAAAAGTAGAAGACGCCATGAATGCCATGGGGCAGGGTTTTGATGCAACCTACAAACCAGATCCATCAAAAACAGCCTTGTACAACAAAAGGTATAACCGTTATAAAGAATTGGGTAATTTTATTGAACAACAAAACAGGTAATGAGCAAGTACAAACATATCAGGGAAGAAGCAAACAACGCGAACAAACGGCTGCCCGAACTGGGGCTGGTTCTTTTCACGTTTGGCAATGTAAGTGTGGCCGACCGGAACCTTGGCGTATTTGCCATCAAGCCAAGCGGTGTGGATTATGATGACCTTACTCCCGATAAAATGGTGATCGTTGATTTTGACGGCAAAACGATCGAAGGAGATCTCCGTCCTTCATCCGATACCCTTACACATGCACTTTTGTATAAGCAGTGGGAAAAGATAGGAAGCATTGTGCATACACACAGCACCTATGCAACAGCCTGGGCACAGTCGCAACGTGACATTCCCATTTTTGGAACCACGCATGCCGATCATAATACCGTTGATATTCCCTGTGCCCCGCCCATGAGTGACGAAATGATAAAAGGGAATTATGAATACCAGACCGGGCTGCAGATAATCAATTGTTTTAAAGAACGAGGACTGAGTTATGAAGAAGTGGAAATGATACTGGTGGGTAACCATGCACCGTTCACCTGGGGCAAAACCGCCGGCAAAGCTGTTTACAACAGCGCTGTACTGGAAAGTATAGCCCAGATGGCATTGCTTACCGAACAGATAAACCCCGACGCCCCCAGGTTAAAAGAAGCATTGATAAAAAAACATTTTGAACGTAAACACGGCCCGGATTCTTATTACGGTCAATCCTAAATCAAGAAAGTAAAATGAAAAAACAG
Organism: Ferruginibacter sp.; assembly: GCA_035328475.1. GTDB lineage: Bacteria > Bacteroidota > Bacteroidia > Chitinophagales > Chitinophagaceae > Ferruginibacter. The sequence continues at coordinate 24,377 of DAOLIP010000044.1, read as the reverse complement.
CATTATTTTTTATTTGTTGCAGTACTGATCGTTGCCGCCTGCAATAACAACTCATCAACAGAAACAAAGGCTGCATTGTTTACGATCACCGAAAAACCATTCGGCAACTTTGAGAACGCTGCTGTTACCGAATTCACGATCACGAATCCATCGGGTATGCAGGTAAGCATCCTTAATTATGGCGGTACGGTAACAAAGATCATCACAAAAGATAAGAATGGTAAAGACGGTAATGTAATTCTTGGATTTGATTCACTGAGTGGTTACCTGCAGAAAGCTAATCCGTATTTCGGTTGCCTGGTTGGCCGCTATGCAAACCGCATTGCCAATGCAAAATTCAGTTTAGACAGTACAACATATACATTAGCGGCAAACAATAACGGGCAAAGCCTCCATGGCGGGTTAAAGGGTTTTGATAAAGTAATGTGGAAAGCAGAGAAGCCGGCAGGCGACAGCAGTCTGAAATTAACCTATTTAAGCAAGGATGGAGAGGAAGGTTACCCGGGTAATTTAAATGTGGAAGTGATCTATACACTCACTTCGGTCAACGAACTGAAGATAGAATATAAAGCCACTACCGATAAAGCAACGCCTGTTAATCTTACCAATCATTGTTATTTTAATTTATCTGCCGGTGCCGATTCAACGATCCTTGGCCATGCATTGATGATGAATGCAGCTAAATACACACCTGTGAACGATAAACTGATACCATTGGGCGACCATGTTGATGTAAAGAATACCCCATTTGATTTTACGACCTCAAAACTGATCGGGAAAGAAATCGATAGTGTAAAGGGTGGTTATGATCACAACTGGGTATTGAGCCGCAAAGGAACCGGCCTGGAAATGATCGCCAGCTTATCACATGCAACAAGCGGCCGTGTGATGGATGTATTTACCACCGAACCGGGATTACAATTTTACAGCGGTAATTTCCTGGATGGAACATTGACCGGCTGCATCGGCGGTAAGCCTTATGTATTGCATGGTGGCCTGTGCCTGGAAGCACAGCATTTCCCGGATAGCCCTAACCAGGCTGCATTTCCAAATACTATATTAAAGCCGGGCGAAACGTATACGCAAACAACCGTTTATAAATTCTCCTTAAAATAATTGTATGAGTTTACAAAGTCTTAAAAGATCAGAGATATGGTTTGTAACCGGTAGCCAGCACCTGTATGGCGAAGAAACCCTGAAGCAGGTTGCTTCACATTCCAAACAGATCGCTGCATTTCTAAATGAACATAAGCACATACCGGTTCAGGTAAAATTCAAACCGGTGGTAAAATCGCCGGAAGAGATCTCGGCCCTTTGCCAGGAAGCCAATGTTGCAAACAACTGCATTGGCGTCGTTGCATGGATGCATACGTTCTCGCCGGCAAAGATGTGGATCGGCGGTTTGAAGATCATGCAAAAACCATTGCTTCACCTGCATACCCAGTTCAACCGTGATATTCCATGGAACAGTATCGATATGGATTTTATGAACCTCAACCAGAGTGCTCATGGCGACCGGGAATTTGGGTTTATGATGAGCCGCATGCGGTTGAACCGCAAAGTGGTGGTTGGCTATTGGCAGGATGAAGCGGTTGTTCAGCAACTGAATGTGTGGACCAGGGCGGCAGCGGCCTGGCACGACTGGCAGGGCGCCCGGTTTGTACGCTTTGGCGATAACATGCGTTACGTAGCGGTAACGGATGGCGATAAAGTGGAAGCCGAAATGAAATTCGGTTATTCTGTAAATACACATGGCATTGGCGACCTGGTAGCTGTTATAAATAAAGTGCGTGAAACAGAGGTAGATAATTTAGTGGAGGTATACAGTGCTTCATATAAACTGGCTGCTTCATTAAAGAAGAACGGCGCTCAGCATCAGTCATTAAGGGATGCAGCTAAGATTGAAATAGGTCTGCGTAAATTTTTAAAAGCCGGGAATTATAAAGGCTTCACCGATACATTTGAAAACCTGCATGGATTGCTGCAACTGCCGGGTATTGCCGTGCAACGCCTGATGGCAGAAGGCTACGGCTTTGGAGGAGAAGGCGATTGGAAAACAGCTGCATTGGTTCGGGCCATGAAAGTGATGGGCAACGGGTTAAAAGGCGGTAACAGTTTTATGGAGGACTATACTTATCACTTTGAACCGGGTAATAATTTAGTACTTGGTTCTCATATGCTGGAAATATGCGAAAGCATTGCCGGCGGAAAACCTTCCTGCGAAATTCATCCCTTGGGCATTGGTGGTAAAGCCGATCCCGTTCGCCTGGTATTTAATGTGGCTGCCGGTGAGGCATTGAATGCATCGATCGTAGATATGGGCAATCGTTTCCGGTTGCTGGTAAATGAAGTAACGGCTGTTGCGCCAAAAGCAGAACTGCCAAAGCTTCCTGTGGCAAGGGTTTTATGGAAACCAAAGCCCGACCTGTCTACCGCTGCCGCTGCATGGATACTGGCAGGCGGCGCTCATCATACCTGCTACAGTCAGAATTTGAATGCGGAGTATTTGCAGGACTTTGCGGAAATGGCAGGCATTGAAATAGTGCTGATAAACAACGAGACCAGGATACCATCGTTTAAAAATGAACTGAAGTGGAACGATGTGTATTACCAGCTGAACAGGTAGCAGCGATCTTGTAACTCAGATCATCTTTTTAATAAGTTTACCCAGTATCATCAGCCCGTAATCCATATCATCATTCCAGGGTTTGCCAAAACAGATACGGATGCAGTTGCCGTAATTATTGCCGGCAGAGAATATTTTTCCGGGTACGATAGAGATATGATGTTTCATTGCTTCCGTACGCAACTTGAAAGCATTTACTTTTTTATTCAGCTCAAGCCACAATATAAATCCGCCATGCGGCCTGGACACTTTTGTATCGGGAGGAAAATATTTAATGATGGCCTGCACATAACGAAGGCTCTGTGTGTGCAAGGCCTTTCGGAGGTTCTTCAGATGAAATTCATAACGGCCATTCTTTAAATAGTGTGCAATGGCAGCCTGCGTAAGGGTAGGGCCGCTGATGTTCTGTATCCGCTTCAGTTGTTTCACCTGGCCGAAGAATTTACCCGGTATCACCCAGCCAATGCGGTAACCCGGGCTTAACGATTTGGAAAGGGAAGAACAATACATTACCAAGCCCTTTGTATCGTAATACTTGCAGTTCTTCGGTCTTGTTTTTCCAAAATACAGTTCGCCATAGATATCGTCTTCAATAAGCGGTATGTTATGTTTTGTGATGATGTCAACCAGTTTCTTTTTATTCTCATCCGGCATACAACTGCCCAGCGGGTTATTAAAGTTGGGGATGAACACGCAGGCCTTAATAGAGAATTTCTTTATTGCTTTTTGTAAATGGTCCAGGTCAACCCCGTTGATGGGATCGGTTGATATCTCCACCACTTTTAGTCCAAGGCTTTCAATGGCCTGGTAAATGCCGAAGTAGGTAGGACTTTCAATAGCCACCGTATCGCCGGGTGATGTTACCGCTTTTAAACAAAGACTGATAGCCTCTAAACATCCCGAAGTAACAATCACTTCATCAGGTTTTACATTTCCACCCCAGTTAAAAGCCAGTTTGGTTATTTGTTTACGCAACTCAACATTGCCCTGCGTATGTTCATAGTCCATGCAATGGTCCTTGGTATTCCGTAGTGCCCAAACAACCGACTTATTCAGTTTAGCGCCGGGCAAAAGTGATGCATCGGGCACGGCCAGCGCAAAATTGGTGATACCGGTTGCCACTATATCGGTATAGATAGAAGCGATCATTTCTTTTACACTCACATCATGCGATACAGCTTCGGGGGTTACCAGGTTTGGAAGTTCGGGATAGCGGTTGTGATTGAACCGTACATAGTAACCCGACTTGGGCCTTGACTCAATAAGTCCCCTTCCTTCGAGGTGGTAATACGCCTGGAAAGCCGTGCCCATACTGATCCCGTACTTATCACTAAGTAACCGTACCGATGGAAGTTTGTCGCCGATCTTCAGTACTTCTTCGGCAATCATTTTCTCCAGGCCATCGGCTACCTGTATATACTTATGATCGTCTGAATTGAAGGTTGTTTTCATTTGTTTAAAATCTGATATAGTCAAAAATACTAAATCTGAATCTGTTTTGTGTAAAAAAAAATGACAAATTTTGTTCTTGCAAAAAAAACAACGTACAGCTTGTCGGGTTTAAGACCTTTCAGCTTTGCCGGGAAACCTACTTTTAATACACAAAGATGAACGAGATCCGAATCATAAATTACCGGGCAGAACATCAACCTTACTTTGAGCGGTTCAACCGGAACTGGATAGAAAGATATTTTGTGATGGAACCGGTAGATGAGTTTGTACTTACCAACCCACAGGAAGCATTGCTGAAACCTGGCGGCGCTATCTTAATGGCAACCTGTGACGGGGAGATGGCCGGAACAGTGGCGTTGCGAAAAGCAGATGATACCACGTTTGAATTTACCAAGATGGCGGTAGATGAGAAATTCCGGCGCAGGGGAATTGCAGAAGCGCTGAGCCTTGCCAGTTTTAAAAAGGCGAAGGAGCTGGGAGCAGAAACAGTGATCCTTTACTCAAACAGTATCCTTACCGGGGCTATCAGGCTTTACGAAAAGATCGGGTTCAAACACATTCCGGTGAATAATACAGAATACAAAAGATCGGATGTAAAAATGAAAATAGAGATCTCTGAAATAATGGAATCAAGCTTTGAAACCTTAAACCTTTAAACGTTTTAAACCATTTAAACCTTTCTATATGGAAACAACCGCAGATATTATGATCCGTAAAACACCCAATTCCCGCCTGAAGGAAGTGGATTTTGATAACCTGGAGTTTGGCAAATACATTTCCGATCACATGCTGGTATGTGATTATGCCAACGGCGAGTGGAAGGAGCCACAGATCGTTCCTTATGCCAATCTCTCCATGAGCCCTTCTGCACTGGCCCTGCATTACGGCCAAACGGTTTTTGAAGGAATGAAAGCATTCCGCATGCACGATGGCAGTATCAACATCTTCCGTATGGACAGGCACTACGACCGCTTTGTACGATCACTGAAACGGATGTGTATGGCCGTGGTTCCAAAAGATATTTTTGTAGAAGGATTGAGACAGCTGGTTGAACTGGATAAGGCCTGGGTTCCTTCCAAACCCGGTAATGCACTGTACCTGCGGCCCTTTGTGTTTGCCAGTGAAGCAAGATTTGGCGTAAAGGTTTCAGAAGAATACCGCTTTGTGATATTCACCGGGCCGGTGCCTTCTTTATATGCCGATCCCATAAAAGTAAAAGTGGAAACAGAATACATCCGTGCGGCAAAGGGTGGAACCGGCTTTGCAAAATGCGGGGGAAATTATGGCGCCGCTTTCCTGCCTACACAAAATGCGAGGAACGAAGGGTACGACCAGGTTTTATGGACCGATGGCATTGAACATAAATACATCGAGGAATCCGGTATGATGAACGTGATGTTTGTGATCGATGGTAAACTGGTAACCGCTCCTTTATCGGATTCGATATTAGATGGCGTTACAAGAGATTCATTACTTACACTGGCCAATGACCTGGGTTATAAAGCAGAAGAAAGACCTATAGCCGTTGCCGAGCTGGAAGCAGCTTTTAAGAAGGGAACCATCACCGAAGCATTTGGTGCAGGTACGGCAGCTGTAGTAGCACCCATCAAAACAATTCATATCAATGGCATCGATTACAGTCTGCCTAAGTATGACACGAATAAATTATTGTTCAGGTTAAAGGCCGGGTTGGAAAATATCCGCCTGGGAGTGAGCAGCGATGCACACGGATGGAATTTTATGTTGTAAAGTTGGTTCTTAAATAGCGGTGCCCGTGAAAATGATGTATCTGTGTTCTATGTGGTTGATATATGCTGCCACATAGAACATGGATATTTTTATTTCGGCTTATAATCAAACACCAGCACCGCATTCTCTTCCAGGCTGGCGCTGGAGAATAATTCATACCGTTTATTGCCGGCATATACCACCACCAATGCGGTGTTGGGCGGTATGCCTCCCAGGTTCTCGGCAAAGAGCGTGATCTCGTGCCTCACCTGCTTTTCATCCAGTTCCAGGTTTATCACAATGGGTTTTTCTGAAAGCCGCTGGTGACTGAGCAGCAGTTTTCCATTGTAAAAAATACTTACGGTATCGCCATCAATTACGGCATTGTCGTACACATTGAGGGTGATCGTTTTTACATTCACTTCCAGGTGGCTTTGTTCTTTATTCTTCCGGTTGGTGAATGCTTTGGGAATGCTTGCTGTGTCTTTTAGAACAGGAGTACTGTCTTTCTTTGTAATGACCGGAGGTGGAATGATCCGGGTGCTGTCGGGTACCGGAACGGGTTGCTTTTTTACGATCGTATCTTTTATTTCTTTTTTCGGACTTTTCTTTTTGGGTAAACAATCTTTCATTCCTTCCAGTACCATTTGTGGCTGGGGTGCCACTTTTCTCAGGCGAACGTATTGAAGATTCGATGAATCTCCTGTCAGCTTTGCCAGGGCAAGCGCAAACCTGGTTGGCTGCTCCACTAATATAGGTTCGCCATTCTCTACACGCAATGCAAGATCAAGTTGCATTAAAAAATGATCTCCGCTGTTTGCAATAAAACCCGTGCCGGTGAGGAAGTATCTTTTCAGCAACCGGTCGTAGGTACCCTGGAAATAGGCTTTGCAAAAACTCCGTTGATCGTTTTTAACATAATCCCAGGTATATCCACATAGCTGATCGCCGTTCTGTATGATATTGAGTTGTAAGAACTGGAACCCATTCAGGTCGCCTTCCCAGGTGCCGGTAATATTTTTTTGTGCCTGCAGGCTGCGGGCTGCAATAAAAAATAAAAGGAGGATGATATATCGCTTAGAGGTATTCATGCGATATTAAATTTACTTAATAAAAACCAAACTGGTTTGGAAGATCAACGGGATAACATTTCTTTTACTTCAGCATTTTTTCAAAACACACACTGTTGTCCATATTGGCATACTGTCCATAGTTTTCGATCTGTGTATAACCACTCCTGGTATACAACGCAATGGCTTCGGGCTGGCGCTTACCGGTCTCTAACACACATTTTGTGTAATGCATCTCTGCCGCCCATTTCTCCAGTTCGGCCAGTACCATACCGGCAATTCTTTTTCCCCTGCTTTGGGGCAGGGTGTACATACGTTTTACTTCCATGATGCCGGCACCAAATTCCCGGATGGCGCCGGAACTTACCGCCTTCCCATCTTCATAAGCAACCAGGCAATGCTTCAGCATATTTGTTTTGTTGAACTGGGCGTAAAAAGCATGCTCGGCACCGTCTCTTTCTGCCAGGTCGGCATCCAGCAGTTTTACCAGTTCAATAAAATCGACGTTGGTTGAATCGGTTCTTATTAATTCTATCATAGATCGTTTTATTAACTATTCAGGTATTTGCAAGGAATATTACCGGGTGTATAATCAATTCCGAATTCATGTTTTAGTAAAGTGGCTACAACCTTTGCTACTGTGATCTCGTCACGATGCATCTGCGGTAATGACCCCATCATGGCATAGCTTATGGGATTAACGGCCGGTATCAATGTTTCCCAATCGTATCCCTTACCCCAGATCAATCCTGCAACGGTGATCCTGAGATCAGCAGAAAGAGAGAGCAGATAATTCATCATGCCGGCAGATTGATCCCCGTTTTGATTTACCGTATGAAAGACCGGGGTTTGTCCGCCAAAACCATTTTCATCAATACCAGCTCTGGCATTTATATCCGCTCCGTGCTGAACAAGCACCTGGGCGCAGGCCACATGATTGAACTCGGCACATATATGAAGAAGAGTTGCTTCATATACAGGGGTGTACGCACATTGCAAAGAATATTTCTTAAAAACAACTTCGGGCTCATTAGTCAGCTGAAGCTGGAGCGATCCTGCATCATCACATAAAACGGATAAAAGAACCGGGTCTTCAAAATCAAGACCATGATCTATAAAGACCTTTACACAGTCTTTAAACCGGGGAGAGCGGGTGTATTCGCTTATGAGTTCGTAAAAGAGGGGTTCGTTCCGGAAAAGATCATTTGGGCTAACGCCATTTGCAAAACAATTATTTATGCCTTCGGCAGAATGCAGTTCGATCTGAATTATGATCTCTTCCAACCTGCTCATAGTTTATATCATAATAATTGTTCCCGAAAATAATACTTTTCCCCGTTAACCTGCTGCCCGGGGCAACAAGCAGCGTATATCCTCAACGTATTCTTACTATAGGCCGTAAAAACTAAAAAACGTAATTTTAAAAAAATATTCAACGACCGTATTTACAATTAACACCATGAGAATTTTTATAGCAACAATCCTGTTGAGCTTTATTTTTTTTCAGCAGGGTCATGCGCAGGATTTCATCTTTAAACTGATGGAGCGCAACGACCTGAAGGTAGAGGAAGCTGCAGATATTGCCCGTCGTTATTTTGATAGCGCCGGAACAGACCGGAGCACCGGCTATAAACATTTTCAACGCTGGTTATACGAACGCCGTTTTCATATGGATGCCAATGGTTATTATATTGATCCTGCCACCGAGTGGCAAACATGGAACAATACAACTCCTCAAAACCTGGTAGCCGCTGTTAACTGGACAGAGTTAGGCCCCTGGGGCTGGACATACACTTCTGGCTGGAATCCTGGCACAGGAAGACTTACCGATGTAGCGATCCATCCTTCCGACACCACCATCATCTATGTTACTTCGCCTGGTGGCGGAATATGGAAGAGTACGAACAGCGGCAATAGCTGGATGCCCCTGCAGGATTTTAATGCTACCTGGATGAACATGTATGCTGTAACCATCGATCCATCGAATAGCAATACCGTTTATGCCGGCAATGCTTCGGGCAGCCTGATGAAAAGTACGAACGCCGGAGCTACCTGGACCAACCTGGGTTCAGGACCAAGCGGAGCTGTGAGAAAGATAATGGTCCATCCATCCAATTCAAATATTGTTTTTGTTTGTTCTTCTTCCGGTATTCACCGTTCCGTTAACGGTGGTACAAACTGGACACAGGTATATGCCACACAAATTGAGGATATTGAATTCAAGCCCGATGACCTTAATATAATGTATGCTTCTGGAAACAGTACAGTGGTACGTTCAGTAAACAACGGGGTTAACTGGACCGTTGTAGGAGCAGCGCAGGGTATTACAAATACAGGCCGAAGCCTGGTTACTGTTACGCCGGCAGATCCAAACTATGTATATATCATACAGGCTAGTGGAAGTGAATTTGGCAGGATGTACCGTTCTACAGATGCCGGTTTAAGTTTTATTACTACCGTGGTAGGCAGTGCGGCATCGGGTACCAATTATTTTGGTTACTCCCCGGCCGGTACCGATGCGGGCGGACAGGGAGGATATGATATGGCTCTTTGTGCATCACCAACCGATGCCAACGAAGTATACCTTGCCGGTATCATTGTGTGGCGTTCAACCAACGGGGGAACAAGTTTTGTTGCACAAACCGTTTGGAGTTATCCCAATGGAACCGGGTATAATCATGCCGATGTGCATGGACTGCGATGGATTAATAAAACACTTTACAGTAACAGTGATGGCGGCATATTCAAAAGTACCGACAGGGCCGATAACTGGACCAATATTTCCACCGGGCTTGGCATCCGGCAATTTTACCGCATAGCCTGTTCACAAACCGATGCAAATGTTATAACAGGGGGTGCACAGGATAACGGCAGTGTGGCCCGAAAGCCCGCAGGCAACTGGGTAGATTGGTTGGGAGCGGATGGAATGGAAGGATTGGTAAGTCCCACCAATGCAAATAATCTATGGGGCACTTCGCAAAACGGTTCTTTATACCGATCTACCAATGGTGGAAACAGTTATTCCGGACTGACCAAGCCATCTGCCGGTAACTGGGTAACACCTTTGGCCAGTCACCCAACTACCGAAACAACTATCTACGGCGGGTGGACAGGATTCTACCGATCTACAAACAGCGGCAGCGCCTGGACATTGCTTTCAGGAACCACCATCACTGCTGCCTTGGATGACGTGGCCGTAGCACCTTCTAACCCGAATTACCTGTATGCATCAAGAGGATCTGCCTTGTATGTTTCCGTTGACGGAGGAACCAACTGGGTCACCCGAACAGCGCCGGGTACCATCAGTGATATCTGTGTACATCGTACCATACCGGACAAGATATATATCACTACCACCGGTTCATCCAACAACGTCCAGGTATCTGTGAATGCAGGAGCAAGTTTTACCAGTATTTCAACCGGCCTGCCTGCTGTGGCGGCACGCAGTGTTGCCGTTGAGAACAATGCCGTGCAGGGAATTTATGTTGGTATGAATACCGGTGTGTATTATAAGAACGATACCATGAGTACCTGGCAAAACTATACCGGTAACTTACCAACTGTAGCCGTGAATGAACTGGAGATTCAATACAATGCCGGGAAGTTACGGGTGGCTACTTATGGCCGCGGCGTTTGGGAAACACCCCTGTTTGTTGCTGGGGTAGTGGCAGTCAAATGGCTTTCATTCACTGCTGAAAAAAATCGCACCGGCGTGAAGCTGAACTGGAAGGTAAGCGGAGAAAAAGCAAATACAAAATACGAAGTGGAGAAGAGCGCAGATGGTACACACTTTACTTCAATAGGTATGGTAAATGGTTTTGGATTGAATGTAGCCACCTATGTTTTTAATGACCCGGTTGTTGAAAAAGGCATCCGTTATTACCGCATAAAAGAAATTACACCCGACCGGTTTTATTTCAGTCATATTGTGGCTGTGATGGGCGATGGCAGGGCCGCAAAACTTGTGATAGCACCCAACCCGGTAACCGATGGCAATCTTCGTTTCAGCTTTGGCGGCGATGATGCACAGCCATTTGAAATAAATGTATACAGTACCGATGGAAGATTAATGCTGGTGCATAAGCAGATGGATGCCGTAGGGTTGCTCAATATTGCTCATCTGCCGAATGGTATGTATCATTTCCTCATCCGCCAGGGAAAGGAACAATACCGGTCCACATTTATAAAGGGAGAATAAACCCATAAGGTCTGCAGCGCTGCTATGCCGGGCAGCAGACCTTATGACGTTTTAGTGTCTTAAACCCTTACTTCATATCAGCTATTATTTGTACTTTCCATTTCCAAACTAACGGATATGAAAAATTTTTTCTTCAGCGTATTGCTTTGTCTTTGTGCATACAGCAGCCATGCCCAGCTTAATTATAAAAAAGAGATCATCTACAATCCGCCCCGGAGTTTTGCCTGTAATTTTTTTACTACCAGCGCCGATTATGTTCCGCCTCCTGCCGGTAATATAAGTGAAGAGACCGAGATGAAATGGATGGAAGATATGGTGAAGAACATATTGGGCATAGTGGGGTTACAGAATAAGATCAAACTTTATTCATTTCCCGGTTCTAATAACTGCAGTGCCGTTTGTGTAGAGAACGAAGTGGGCAGCGACCGGTATATGGTGTTCGACCGGTTCTTCCTTCAGCGTTTTGAAAAGACAACCAACAAATGGTTCGTTGCCGGTGTGGTGGCGCACGAATTGGGGCATCACCTCAATGGCCATACACTAAGTGGTTACGGTAGCCGCCCCGATAAAGAACTGGAAGCCGATGCCTTTGCCGGCTTCATTTTACAAAAGCTGGGCGCCACAAGGGAGGAGGCAAAAGCCATGTTCAGTTTTCTGAATGAGACACAGGGACCGCCTACGCATCCCAAAAGAGCGCAACGCTACCTGGCTATTGAACGCGGCTGGAATGAGGCGTCGAAAAAAAGCGGCTATGCTAATTTAATTTTTAATGAAGCCGATGACGGGCAAATGGCCGAACGTGTTTTCTTTGAAGCACAGGTACAAACGAACAATGAAAAGAAACTGCAGTTGCTGAAAAAAGCGCAACAGCTTTATCCACGCCATGCAGGTATTAACAGCGAACTGGGTTTGCTGTATGTTATAATGAATAATTCAGCGATGGCAAATCTCTATACCCAGATCGCAGTGAACCAGGCGCCCTATGTTGGATGGATATGGCTGAACAGGGCAAAGTATTATCAATCGGATAAAAAATTACAGGAACAATATAACTGCCTCGACAGTGCGCTGAAGTACAAACCCATTTTGCCCGAGGCCTACCTGATGAGGGCCGCTATTTTTGAAGAAGAGAAACTGTATCCTTTATCCCTGGAGAGTATCGCCATCGGGTTGGCCATGCAGCCCCGGCCGGAGCTGGCAGCCCGGCTTTATTTACAAAAGGCATCGGTACAAAAAGCGCAGGGGTTTACCAAAGAAGCGAAGAGCAGTTACCAGATGGCTAAGGAGCTTGATCCCTTTAGCCCGGTAATAAAGCTGATGGCGGGTGTTTATGAATGAAAAATGCCTCAACCAAATAAGGCCAAACCTGAAAACCTATAAGGGCTGCAGCGCTGCTATGCCGGGCGGCAGCCCTTATAGGCTTATTCATATTAAACCAGCCGGTACATGGTGATACCAATTATGATCACCAGGATGGACGTATAGATCAGCTTTGTATATTTTGCCAGCCAGTTGGGAAGGTAGATATCGAAATTATCTTTTTGCGAATCGGAATATTTACGGGCCATGATGGTAAGCGGGCAAAAGAATTTAAAGAGCAGCAGGGTGATTCCTTCCAGGGCAAATAAACCATACCCGATCCACAACCACTTGTCAAGTTTATTTACAATAACGGCATAAAGCATGTAAAAGATCACCCCGTTGAAAAAGATCCAGATGCATGTATGAACCGTTTTGATGATGGTTAGTTTGGTCTTGTTGTGCATGGTTATGCAATTGAATTACATATTTCTTAACCGTTCGCTCATTTGTTTATAAAGATCCTGAATGTCCAGTTAGCGGATTTATATAACTCCAGGTTAAAATTCTGCCCGTTGGAAAGTGTTCCGCGGAGGGTAATTGGAAATTCTGTTATCTCAAACACCCAGGTGGATTTCAACGGTGATTCAAAGGAATTTACCAGTTTCAGTAATGAACGGAGTTTTACCGACATCAGTTCGGTCAGCGTGATGGATACATGCGGACTGGAGATCCTGTCTTCTGCAGCCATGGAAGTAGTGGATACTTCTATAGTGATCTTATTCCCGCTTTCTGCTGTAGGCGAAACTTCCACCCGGTCGAATTTGGCTACGGCATCGGTCTGGTATGTTTTATATGTACCACCCCGGTATTCATCTCCGCTCCAGTACCCTTTTATGATGCTGTCTGTTTTATCGGCCCGTACATAATGCATTTCTCCTTTTCCTTCCTTTTTTCCATCCAGGAAACTCCCGTCAAAAAAATTATCCCCGGAATAAAGGATACCCTTCCCGTTAGGAAGGCCTTGCTTAAAATTTCCCACATACCTGAAAATGCCTTTTGATTCTCCCTTGCCGTGCGCCAGGCCTCTTTTACATTCACCGGTATATTCTCCCTTTATTGTTGCTAACAACACTTTGCAGGTGCTGCTTGTGTCCTGGCTGTATAATGCGGATTGTTGAAAGAAGAGAAAAAAACAAAGCAGGCTACGGGTAAGGGGAGTCATAGTAAATATCATTTTCCGTTGCAAGGTAATTTATTGTTGCAGCAGTTTCTTCTTATACATCTCCAGTTCTTCCCTGCTGATGGTACCGTTCCGGTAAAGGTCCTCCAGTCTTTTCACTTCTTCCTGCGGATCGGTTTTTATCCTGTTCCTGAATTCGTCGGGTACTACCAGTTCGCTGGGTACACCGGGAATATTCTCAATGGCATGATCGAACGCCACATGCATTTCAATTTCGCCCCGTTCGTTGTTGTTTACCATCAGGGTACCGATGATGGTCATATACCCGTTGCCCAGTGCCGAAATGCCAAAGTCTTTCAGTTCTTTTACTTTTACCTTTTGCTTTTGCAGCATCATGTGCGGAACCCGGTTCTTGATATTCACATACCGGAACTTATCCCGGTTGCCCGTGGCAATACCAAACTGTAATACCTGTCCTTTATATATCTTATATCCACAGGAAGTGAAGAGGGTATCTCCTTCAAAACTTGGCATATTGTATCCCGCTGCATTCTCTTTTGTTATCCGGAACTCTTCCGGAACTATCAGTTCGCTGTAGGTACCCGGCAGCCGGCTGCCAATGGCCTGGTCAAAAGCCATGGAGAGGCTGACAGCGCCTTTGGATCCATCCCGGTACACAATGCTGCCTACTACCTGGATGATGGGATATCCCCACGTAGAAACAGCATAGTTTGAAATTTCTTTCACTACAATGGAATTATTTTCCAGCGAACGTACAGGAACACCATTCATGATGGTGATGTATTTAAATCCCTGGAAACTTTTGGCTTTGCCAAACTGAAGCGCCTGGCCTTTGTATATTTTATAACCACAGGAAGTGTAGAGGGTGTCGTTTTCAAACCGGTGCTTTTGTTGTGCAGCCAGCAGTAACGGGCAAAGCAGTAAGAATAACAGGAGCTGTTTCATTTCGTGATGATTGTTATTCAAGAAACAAAAATTTGCTGAGAATTCAAAGAGTACAGCATTCCCGGTTGAGTTCTTCAACTGGCCGGCAGCAAAAAAATAATAACACCTGTGGAAATAAATGAATTACTTTTGGTATCATAAGTTCTTTCGTTATATCCACCTTTGAAAAAATGAAAAAGATTCACCTATCCATAATCATTGCAGGGATTTGTTATTCTTCTTTTTCACAACAACTCACTGCCACATTCGGAGGCTCTCCTGTTAAGCTTGATTGGCAACGGGCAGGCTATCCCGGTGATACCGTGCCTTCCTATTCCCTCGTAGTGGATATCACCGCATTTGGTGGAAACAATACCGGTTCCGTTGCAAATGATCTTGCGTTGACCAATGCGATAAGCAGCCTGGCCGCTGCAGACGGAGTTATTTATTTCCCGGCAGGGAATTATTTATTCAATAACAGTGTGATCCTTCGCAGCGGATTAATATTGCGGGGAGCCGGCTCTGGCAATACTACACTTACATTTAACCTGGGCAGTGCTTCGGGGCACCTGCTCATTGTACAGGGATCGGCAGGTGCAAGTACCCCGGTAACTGCTGCTGTTGAGCAATACAGTAACCAGGTTATTGTAACCAATTCCGCCCTTGCTTCGCCCGGTAGTTTTATTAAAGTGTACCAGGATAATGAAACAGGCCTTATCAATGATTCCTGGGCGGACAATACCGTTGGGCAGATATCTTATTTAAAAAGCAGGTCGGGAAATGTGTTTACATTTTATACCCGGCATCGCAGGGCGATCCCTTTGAGTGGCGCTCCCACAGCGCAATTGCTTAATATGGTTAAAGGCGTGGGCATCGAATGTCTTAAAATAAAAAGAATGGATATTGATCCTACCGCAAACCAGACATCCAATATCATTTTTAATTACGCTGCTTTTTGCTGGGTAAAAGGAATTGAAAGCGACAGCGCCAATTTTGCACATGTGTCTGTATTGAACAGCAGTAATATTGAGATCACCGGTTCTTATTTCCATGGCGCTTTTTCTTATGGAGGTGGCGGCGAAGGGTATGGAGTGGTGTGTCATTTATCAACAGGCGATTGTCTGGTAGAGAATAATATTTTCAAACACCTGCGTCATGCCATGTTATTGCAGGCAGGAGCCAATGGGAATATCTATTCGTATAATTATTCTTTAGAGCAAACAAGAACTGAACTTCCTTCCGATGCAGCGGGCGATATAGTTCTTCACGGCAATTACCCGTACGCCAATTTATTTGAAGGGAATATTGCACAGAATGTTGGCGGCGATGCCAGTCATGGGATCAACGGCCCGGCCAATGTTTTTTTCCGGAACCGGGCGCAGTATTACGGTATTGCATTCAGTTCGGGTTCGGGCGATAGTTCGGTGGTGATCTATAATGAAGTAACGGCTTCAGGCAATTCCGGTATTTTTCCATTCTTCCCGTTGGGTAATTTAGGTACCAACGGGCCTAACAGCATTGCTTCAAAAAATTACCGGTTATTGTCGGGCGGTTTTGTGGGTAATATGGAATCTTCTTTTGCACCCAACCAATCCACTACCTATACGTATTTCCTGGAACCGGTGCGGCCTTATTTCTTCAGCGCCGACCTTCAGCCGATGGGCTTCCCGGCTGTATACAATTCTCCTTTTACCAGTATTCCGGCAAGAGACCGGTTCATAGCGGCGGGCACATTCACGTATTGCAGTAATGTTTCCCGGAAGGACAGTATGATGCCGGTTAACTGCAACCTGTTATCCATTGCGGCCAACGGCGGATACGATGTACACGATATTGCCGAAACAAATGAATACCGGGATAACAGCAACTGTGGTTTCATTGCCACCATCCTGCCATCGGGCGCTGCACCGGTAACCGGTATCATTAAAACAAAGACCACAGTAGATGCAACGGTTAAGTCGTACAATGGCAAGGCCTATGTGCAAAGGCATTATGATATTGAACCGGTGAGTAACCCATCAACTGCTACGGCAATACTTACTTTATATTTTACGCAACAAAATTTTGATAACTACAATGCAGCCAATGGAGCTGATCCTGATCTGCCAACGGGGCCTGCTGATGCAGCAGGTAAAACAAACCTGCTGGTAACGCAGTATCATGGAACAGGTACGGCGCCGGGTAATTATTCAGGAACTATTGAACTCATCGATCCCGATGATGCCAATATTGTCTGGAATGCAGCAACCGCTTTGTGGGAAGTCAGTTTTGCGGTAACAGGATTCAGTGGGTTTTATATCAGCGGCACTTATATTGTACTTCCGCTTAAGCTCATCTCTTTCAATTATTATTTGCAGGAGCAACGGAAAATTTTATTGAAATGGAAAGTGGCAGAACAACAGGGTATAAGAAACTATATCATTGAACGAAGTACAGATGGCATTACCTATTCAGCCATTGGCAGTATTGCCGCTAACAGTGAAACGCTGTTTACGTACCAGTATAAAGATAGTGACCCCGTTAAGGGAATGAATTATTACCGCCTGCAGATCGTAGCGGACAACGGCATAAACTACAGCCAGGTATTGGCAGTGGATCTTTCTGCAAAAGAAAAAGGAATTGTGCTGTACCCCGTTCCTGTAAAAAATGAACTCACGATCCGTATAACCAATAGTGGGTTACTGAATACCGAAGTTCAGTTGCTAAGTGCTGAAGGACGACTTGTACAAAAAATAAAATTGTATACCGCCGTACAAAACATACCTGTTGATCATTTACCAACAGGTATGTATTTCCTTAAAACGATAAATGGGGATGGCTATAAGATCATTAAGCAGTAAAAACATACGCACACTTGTTTTCCTGTGCACGGCCCAAGGCCCATACACCTGAAGGAACTACGGTAACACCGGGTAATAATCCTGCTTCCCAGTCTTTTTTAACGGTTGCTGCATCCATCTTGAATTTTTCTGCATAGGCGGCGCTGTAAACAGTAATGGCTGCACTGCATACCACAAACTGAACACCGCTGTCCTGCAGTTCGTTGATGCCGATGGCCACTTCGCCAAAGCCGGGAAGTTTATAGGTTCCTTTTGCCGGTTTCCAGAAGGGGTTACGGGTAAGTGGTTTTTGATCGGTTTGAACTTTGAAGAATTCAGCGAAATTATATTTCTCCCAAAGCCTGTCTTCAAATGCATAGGGAATACCGGTATGCCTTAATACCACCACCACATTATTATCTTTCTCAGGAGTGCCGGTGGCCATATTGGTGAGCAGGAAAACCCTCGACCAGGCAAAGGGAAAGATGCCAACGGCTTGCGGTACATCATACACGATGCGGTGTTTGCCTTTTAAATTTCTAAAAACATCTTCTGCATCATTCAGTTCGGCATGGGATAATAACGGGTTTGCCTTAAGTGACTGAAGCGAACCCGTGAGTGTAGCGAGGCCTATTGCAGCAGCTCCTGTTGCAACATTGCCTATAAACCCACGGCGGGAGGTTTGATCTTTTGTGTTTGTTTTCATGATCTTGCGTTTTAGTTTAAAAGCAAGATATGCAGGGCTCGAAGGGAAGCCGGACAGGCTTTACCGAACGGTGGAAGATTTCTTTCCACCGGGGAAGGGCAGATTCCTAATGGCAGCGGGCATATATCGTTTTTGAAAAGCCTGTACGGGCTGCCTACCGGGAATAACAACGCAGAAAATAGTACCGGAAGGAATGTGTTAACCACCCATTGTTTTCAATGCCTGGTAAACCAGGAAAGCGGGCCAAAACAAAGCTTTTAATATGCCCATGGCACCCATCCAGAATCCGGTGGCGGTAGAAATATAATAAATGGCAGCACCAATGAAACCCAGGCCATACACCGCATTGGATGGCCCGTGTTTTTGAATTTCCTTTTTCATGATGATGTTTTGGTGAAATTACCGGATGTGCTGTTTCCCGGCAATGATCATCATCAGTGATGCAGCGTGACAGGTATCATCCCCGGATGTATGAGCAGTGTGGCAGTTTACCGGTTGGAAAACGGAGATCAGAAACGAAGAAACATCAGGTGATTGGGGTTTGAATGTGTTTCTGAGATTTTAAAGTCGTGGCTGCCGGTGATCGCAAAGCCGGCCTTCTTATAAAAATTCACCGCCCGTTCATTTTCTTTCCAGGTATACAACCACATTCCTGTTTGACCATTACTTTTTGAAAGGGAAATATTATACAGCAGCAGTTCCATTCCCAGCTTCAGGTCGTAGAAATCTTTCAGTAAGTAAAGACGTTCCAGCTTCGTGATATTGCCTGCTTCAGCGCCTGTATAAGCACAGTTCATACTGATCTTTGAATAACCCGCTGCCCTGCCATTGTAATAAATGATGTGGTAAATATTGCTTTCGTCGTTCAGTTCCTGCACAAAAACCGCCTGGCTGTATTTTTCATTGAGGTATGCATTTATATCATCCGCAGGGGCGCTGTGTCCATGCGATTCTGTAAAACTCGTTTTTGCAATGCCGGTAAGCAGTTCAATATCGTTCTTGCCGGCTTTAATTATTGCGGTCATCGGGGTTATTTAAAATCCGGTCTTCTGTATCTTATCGTGGTTGGGCAGGTAAGTGGGCAGGGCAGCAGAACCATACCAGTCAAATACGTCCACGTCGAAAATCCCTTTTTCTATGGTGGGGTCTGTCTTCAGCAGCTTATCCAGTTCTTCCCGGGAAGCAACATTGAAAATAAAGATACCCCGGTAGTTCATTTCGTTTTTGCCGATGGGGCCGGCCACAATTAATTTTCCTTCCTTTGCCAGGCGGCCGATATTATCCATATGACCTTTGAACAAACTGTCACGCAGCTGTTTGTCTTCAATGATCGTTTTACCTGTTTTGAGTATCACAAATAAATATTTCTTCATCCCGTAATCATCTGCTCCGAGGGAATCGGCAAGGGCCTTATCGTATTTTACGCCGGGTTTCTGCGCCTGCGTGACTATACCGGTGCATAATAAAAGAACAATAAAAATATATTTCATACTGAATGTTTTCCGTGAATAAAGAAACGAATATTATTGAAAATATAAACTTTTGCCTGTGCAGGTGCGCTTTGATTAATTAGCTTTTATGTCTTTAAATATCCTGTACTGTGCTTCTAAAACCGCCTGGTTAAATCCGTGGGCAGTTTCCGGAAGCAGCACGTATTTCTTTCCGGGAGCTTTCAGTTTATCGAAATATTGCCTGGTTAATTCCTTTGGCGTTAAAATATCCTCACTGCCTTGAATAAAATAAACCGGTACTTTGAATTCCAGGTTGTGCCGCATCAGGTCAATACCGGAACGCATGGATTGAACACCCAGGCGGCTGTCGCCTGTATAATTCACAAATGAATAATCGTCGCCATCACTCCTCTGCTGTATGTCTTTGGCGCTGTTATACGATGGCGATTCAATGAACCAGGATTCCGGCGCCGCTTTTGAATTTGCCCGTTCATATTTTTTTACTATACGAAATAACTGGCCTGAATTCCTGGCCCGGGCATAAGGTGGTTTACCGATCCCGTTCAGTATCGAAAGCGATGCAGTATCGCCGGCATTTGTTGCCAGCATGTATACTTTATTATACAGAGTTGCATCATTGTTTGGGTTCACAATTTGTGAGTGCCCCACGTATGCATAAAAAAGTTCCGGCCGCTTTGAAACGATCTTTACGCCAAGGGCCGAGCCCCAGGAAGTTCCGAACAGAATGATCTTTTTCTTGTTGAGCCGGGTAATTAAATATTCCGTTAACCCGATGCCGTCGGCTATCATTTGATCCAGTGTTAAAGGATTTGCTTGTAAAAAGTCAGGGCTTAGTTCTTCCGGTGCCATACGTCCAAAGGTTTTACCGGTTCCACGCTGATCCCATTGAACGATGATAAAATCTTTTTCCCAGTCTTTATACAGCACGTCTGAGTAAGGACTGATCGGGCTTCCCGGTCCGCCGTGAAGAAATAATATTACGGGTTTGGAAGGATCGCCCTTAGTAGTTACCCATTGTTCGATGCCATTGATCAAAATGAATTTTTCTTCATCGATGCGACCGGGTACAGTATCAACTCCGGCCATATGTTCCCGGGCATTTACCCATGCGGGGGTGACCAGGTAAAGAAAATGAATGAAGATGATGAACCGGTATACAGCGGCTTTGCAGTTGTTATGAGCTTTCATGAAAACAAGTAAAAAATTTCGGGAAAGATATACAAGTTTTGTCTTTTGCCTGCCTGGTTCAGTTTTAGGCATAAGGTATAACCACAACTTAGTTTTTTAATGAAACCTCCGGGATGCTAAAACCTGCAACGGCATTCAGCAAAACCGCTTTGTTCTTTTTTAAAGAGGATAAGAATACATCGGCCTCCTTACCATAACTTCTTTCACTTACGCCAAACAGCATCACGCCTTTTTTGCCGGCTTTATCGGTGAATGCCCGGTAGCGGTAAACATTCCGCTCCAGCACGTTGATTGTTTTCCCATCGGCGCTGTTTTCGCTGAGCAGGAAATCAAGTAATACTTCCCCGTTCTTCTGAAATACTTCGTAATTCACCAGGGGATTGTTTTTTTTGAGTTGGTCTAGTTCAGCCATTTTTCCTTTAGCCAGGTCGGCGGGTCTGGCATCACCGGTCAGCACTTCTGCCAGCACCATTTTTTTAAACCGCTGCAGGTTGTCTTTAACGCCGATGTACTCCTGTTTATAATATCCTGGAGAAGGGTGCGCCGACCAGACCAGGCTGAAAGAAGCATTATTGATGACTATCGGGCCAGGGATGCCCAGGTATTCTGTTACAGGCTTGCCGGTTTGGCCGGATGCAAGGCCGGTGATAAGAAAGGCAAGTACAGTAAGGCTGATCTTCATTCTTTGCTTCATGTGTTTGGTTTAAGCTGAATAAAGTAACGGAATTATTTTGAAAGCACATGTACCTGGCACAGCTATGCCGGCGAATATAAATGCAAACGCCGCCAACCTTCCGGCCAACGGCGTTTTGTATGAGGTGTAATACTAAGCGTTCATTGCCTTGCCCGGTAAAAGGAGCCATTTTTCTGTCTTATACATTTACCATTACTCTTAAAAAAGTTGCCGGTATGGAAGTGGTATTGATATTGATGTCGGTGCTTTTGTGCTGACTATTAAACAGTGCTTCCCCGCTTTCACGCATGGTTTTTGCGAGCTGGGTAAAGTCTCCTTTTTCCCAAAGTGCTTTGTTTGGATTCATGTTTATTTTTGTTTTTTTGTTTAATAGTTTTTATCCCCGTAATAAATCAATACCGGTAAGCACTGCGAATGTCAGTCTTAATAGGCAGGAACCGGGTTTTATTAATTGCCTGTGTTGCGTGCAACTGCACCAGCTGTGAATTATTAGTTCAACACAACAAAAGTAATATGCGGTGAAATCCAGCTGATCCGGAATTTTCCGAACGGCGAGTATCATCCGGCCTCCGGTGCAGATCTGCAAATTGCCGGGTAAGAGAGTTGCAGCTGAAAGGCATTGCGTTCTTTGCGAAAAGCATTGCGTCCTTTACGGTTATATTTTTTACCGCAAAGAGAATGCAGCGAAAGGAACGCAAAGAATGGTAAGTTTCTATTTGTCCTGCATTTGCTTGTGGAAGAATTTTATGACTTCCAGGTTTACGGCCCCGGTGGTCCAGTGTCCAATACTTTCATACGTTTTAAATACGGGGCTTATGTTATTTGCCTGGTAAATTCTCTGGCATTGCAGGTACCTTTCCTGCACATTCCTGCCGATGTTTTCGTTGATTATTTTTCGTTCCTCTTCAGTATAGGCATCATCAAACTGAACGGCATCATTGTCGTCCAGCTTTCCCATATAGATCATCTGCGGAACGGACCGGTATGTATCTATATCGAAACGGTTACCGAATAACCGGGTAAAATCGTTTGTTCCAATGGGGTAGTTGAGTTTGATCCCGTTCATCTCGTTCTGCGGAAGCATCAGTTCCCCGTTAAATCCCCCGATGGCCAACGCTTTTATTTTACCGGGATGGATGAACGAAAAACGGTTTGTAAATGTAGCGGAAGCCGAAAATCCATTCATGAAAAATTTAGGGTCAACCTGGATATTCATAGAGGTCAATACAATCCTGGCATCATCTGTCATTTTCAGTAATTGCAGGTCAAGCCGTTTCAGCCCGGGCGATCTTTCTTCCATTACGTCCCTGTCTAAAGCATGTGTATACATAAGGGGTTGCGATGCCGGTCTCGGAAAAACAGGAACAAGCAGGGGTATTTTTAGCTCAGTAGAAACATTATTTCCTACCGAACTCACCGAAGCCAGGTCAATGGCATATTTCTTATGAATTTCTATACTGTCCGTTATTTTGCCTGTGTTGTTTGGTTCCACCAGCAGGAATATCTTTTTGTTCTGCGGGGTTCCTTTTGGTATGAATAAAATGTAGTCATGGTAAAATCCCTTTACAGGATTCTTTTTTACAACAAGTAAGCTGTCGGTTGTAAAAGTTCCAGTTGTTGCCTGTTGGGCAAAAGAAACCATACAGGAGATGCAGGAGAACAAGATGAGTATGGAGCGCATGTTAAAATCTGTTTATTTTTATAATGATAAAACAAAAATAAACAGTATCGGGTACCGGCCGGTATGAACAGCGATGATCCGTTAGTTGCCGGTAATGTAGTGATTGAAATACGGTATCAATTGAAGATTGATTCTTTTTGGCCAGGTACCCAGGGCTGTAATTTCCTGTCTGCATACCTGCGGAAGTCGGGTGCTATAACTTCTAAAAAGGCGCCTGTGGGAGGGTTAAGTATTTTAACCTAGTGCTTTCTTCCGTAATATCTTGAGCCCGAGCCCACGGTGCCAATAAAGTCGTGACAGAAAACCAGCGAATCGGCATTATTCACTATGTTATAATATTCAACAGAGTCGGTAACCCGGTTGTTTGAATACAGTATCGTGGGTATTAATTCGCCCCGGGTACTGATGGTTACGGATGTTTTATAGGTGCCGGAATTTATTACAACATTGTTTTGTACTACTGAATAGGCGCCACCTGGCAGAAAGGAAATTGTTTCATTGATGCCGGTACTCTGGGGTGTTGAATTAAAGGCGGGATTATTGGCATATTGAATGGTCCATTGCCACTGTCCTTCTATTTGGGAAGGAGTAGCTATCTCTTCATTTTTGCAGGAAAGTAAAAGAATGTAAAGGGTAAATAAGGGAATTATAAGTCTTCGCATGGCGGTTAATTTACGTAAAGAGTCCTTGAGTAAAAAAAGTGCTGCTTTGAGAACTCCTCGCCTTAGTTCATGTCTTCACGAACTAATTTTATTTTTTAGTTCCGGTTCGTGAAGATACGAACCGGGGCGATGTTGATAACCGCCGGCCCGTGGCAGTTTTTTATTCAGCAAGTGTTAGGGACACAGGGTTGTGTCAGTTCTCTTATCCGGTAATCTGTGTAGACACAGGTTTGTGTCTGTTTAGTTAACCTGAAATTTGTGTCTACACAGTTTCCTCACTGGCGCATTCTATGACAAAATCCAAATATTTTTGTCATAGAATGCGCTAATGGAGCCGCATATCTGCGCCAGTGGAGGGACTAAAATGACTTACTACGGAGTAAATGCCTCAACAACAGCGTAGGGGCCACTGGTTGATGTAGCTAAAGGACCCTCTGGCGGCTTCGGTATGACAGGCGATTTAGGATCGCTTGGAGGAGGTTTTCTGCCTCCTGTTGTTGCTGAAGACAGCCCGTATCCTCCTAATCCGCTTAATAAAGCAGCTACGGTTTCTTTTTGTATTACTTCTTCTAATCCTAAAATTACTATTGCAGGTATTATTAAAGCGATTGATGTAAACTGGATAACCCTTTCACCAATACCCTGGTCTCTTTT
>DAOLIP010000043.1:0-27917 GCA_035328475.1 Ferruginibacter sp. | reverse complement strand
TAAGATAGCGCCTAAGGTAAGGGAAGCACTCAAGAAATAATAATGAACAGGGAACAGGGAATAATGAACAAGGAACAGAGGGCAACTTCAAAATTCATCATTCCCTGTTCCCTGTTCGATATTCTCATCCGGCCTGGCAACGTTTATCAGGGTAAATACGATTATATATAAAACAGGTGCCGGTTCAAAACAAGCTGTTATGCGAACAATCCATTTTTGTATTCTGCTTTTATCAGTGATCCCGTTATCCTGCACCAAACAATCAGGCCCCGACTACCGGCTGCCTCCACCGCCTTTTTTAAATTTACCTGTTGTTGTTACCGCATCTGTTTCGGGGGTTACAAATACCAGTGCATCATGCGGGGGCGATGTAACTGATGATGGCGGTACACCGGTAACAGCCAAAGGGATCTGCTGGAGTACAGGTCATAACCCAACGATAGCCTTATCTACCAAAACCACCGATGGAACCGGGACGGGTATATTCAGCAGCACACTTTCCGGGCTCAGCACCGGAACAACTTATTATGTTCGTGCATACGCCAGCAATACCCTGGGTACGGCCTATGGAAATGAAGTAGGATTTGTAGCCACTACCCAACCTGCGCTGGCGACACTTACAACACTTGGTGCTGTTGGTATCACCACCACTTCGGCTTCCTGTGGCGGAGAAATTACCAGTGAGGGAAATGTTCCTGTTACAGCAAGGGGGATCTGCTGGAGTACCATTCCTGAGCCTACTATTGCAGATCATAATATACCTGTTGGCAGCGGCCCCGGAATCTTTACCAGCAGCATAACCGGGCTGGCTGCATCAACAACCTATCATGTAAGGGCCTATGCTGTAAATAGTGTGGGTATCGCCTATGGCAACAATGTCAGTTTCACCACGAATAATAATATACCCACTCCGCCGGCTACGGTAACGATCTGTGGCCAGGTATGGATGACGAAGAACCTGGATGTGATCACTTACCGGAATGGCGATCCGAT
Organism: Ferruginibacter sp.; assembly: GCA_035328475.1. Classification (GTDB taxonomy): domain Bacteria; phylum Bacteroidota; class Bacteroidia; order Chitinophagales; family Chitinophagaceae; genus Ferruginibacter. The sequence goes on along the minus strand of DAOLIP010000043.1, from coordinate 26,924 downwards.
ACCCCAGGTTACCGACCCGGTACAATGGAGTAACCTTACTACGGGTGCCTGGGCTTATGTTAATGGCGATCCGGCAACAAATGGAACCTATGGTAAGATATATAACTGGTATGCTGTAAATGATCCAAGGGGGTTGACGCCAGCGGGATGGCATATCCCTTCTGAAACAGAATTTATGGCGCTGGCCAATTGCCTTGGCGGCGAGTATATTGCCGGGGGGCCGTTGAAAACAACAGGGATAACCGATTGGATGGCTCCCAATACAGGGGCTACCAATTCATCCGGTTTCTCGGCATTACCGGGTGGTAAGCGGTCAAGCCTGGGAGTATACAGCGGTTTCGGAACCAATGGATCATTTTGGACCTCCACGCAGCAATCAACTGGATTTGCATGGGTGTTTTCCCTTTCTTATTCTTCAGTAAGAGCCAGTTTTTTAAGTCCCGGAATAAAAGAAGGACTGGCTGTGCGGTGCATAAAGGATTAATGTTACCGATTAAGTTTTATAACGTTTAAGTCGTTTGAAAGGATAGAAGCCTACCTGCATCCAATAACCTGCAACCAATATCCTGCATCCAGTATCCCGTAGCCAGAATCCCTCTTCTCATTTCCCAAAAATCATTATATTGGCATAACAAAAATTGCTTCTTATGATAAAATTCAATGAAATTAAAGTCGGCGATTACCTAATAGCTGATAACGATGGTGATAAAAAACAGGGAGAAGTTACCAACCTGAATCACGATGAGAAACAGGTCTGCGTAAACACCGGTGCCCAGGATTTCTGGTATGAGACCGAGCAACTGAGTGCTATTCCGCTGGATGATGATCAATTGATGAAACTGAAATTTCACAAGCAGGAAAATCCCGACGGCACGGTTAAATATATGAAAGGAGCTTTCCGGATGATGATACCTGCAAAAAATGATTTCTCAAGATTTGAACTGTGGTACCGGGATGAACATCGCCATATTATGCACGCCATAAATGTTCACCAGTTGCAGAATCATTTTTATGAGATGACAAAAGTGCACCTGAATGATGAGTCCTTTGACTGATAAAAATTTAAGGGCATAAAATAGGGGGCCGGCGGAAATGCCGGCCCTTCCTTTTCGCTTTTTTTGGAATTTCCCTTCAAATTTTCCCTTCCAATGGCTTTTGATCGGGCAAATCCGGCCTGTTTTGTGGAAAAACGGGCTATTTGTTGGTAAATAGAACCCTTTTTTGCTGATTATTAAATAAATCCACCTATCTTTGCGCTCCCAAAATTATGGCTAAACAAGCACTCATTAAACAGGACGGGACAATAGTAGAGGCACTTAGTAATGCTATGTTCAAGGTAAAACTGGAAAATGACCATGAGATTTTGGCCACTATTTCCGGTAAAATGCGCATGCACTATATACGCATATTGCCAGGCGATAAAGTTGGGGTGGAAATGAGCCCGTATGACCTTACCAGGGGCCGGATCATTTTCAGGTATAAATAATGTATTAAGTAATTAGTATTAAGTAATAAGTAAAACAAGCAAAATGAAGGTAAGAGCTTCTATCAAAAAACGCAGCGCAGATTGCAAGATCGTACGAAGAAAAGGAAGGCTGTATGTGATCAACAAAAAGAATCCACGCTTCAAACAAAAGCAGGGATAATCCTTAATTCTTAATTTTTAATTTTTAATTCATATTATGGCTCGTATTGCCGGTATAGATCTACCAAAAAACAAAAGAGGCGAAGTTGGCCTTACTTACATTTACGGAATCGGACGTTCTACTGCCCGTTACATTTTAGAGAAGTCAGGCATTGATTTCAATAAGAAAGTGAACCAATGGAACGATGATGAGCAAACTGCCATCCGTAATGTTATCAGTAACGAGTTTAAAACCGAAGGTGCTTTGCGCAGTGAAACCCAGATGAACATCAAACGTTTGCTGGATATTGCCTGTTACCGTGGTTTACGTCATCGTAAAGGATTGCCGGTTCGTGGTCAGCGTACCCGTACCAACAGCCGTACACGTAAAGGAAAACGTAAGACCGTTGCCGGTAAGAAAAAAGTAGCTAAGAAGTAAGTTAAAAGTCAGGGTTCAATAAATTTTGAATTTTGACTTTTAGTTTTTTTATAAGGCTTGATTTTCAGAATCAATACCAGATCGTTCCACAAGCCAACAGGAGGGTTGATTCACCGGGTAAAACCGGAAAACATTTTTAAAGATTACCTACAGATCAAATTATGGCAAAAGCACAGGCAGGCGGCGCAAAAGCAGCCTCAAAAAAGAGAGTAGTAAAAGTTGACAGCTACGGCGATGCACACATCACGGCAAGTTTCAACAACATCATCATCAGTTTAACCAACAAGCAGGGCCAGGTTATCAGCTGGAGCAGCGCTGGTAAAATGGGTTTCAGGGGTTCTAAGAAGAACACTCCTTATGCAGCCCAGATGGCCGCAGCGGATGCAGCTAAAGCAGCCCTGGATGCAGGTTTAAAAAGGGTGGATGTATATGTAAAAGGTCCGGGTTCAGGCCGTGAAGGAGCGATCCGCTCTCTTTCTCAAAGCGGTATTGAAGTGGCCATGATCAAAGACGTAACACCATTGCCTCATAATGGTTGCCGTCCTCCTAAGAAAAGAAGAGTATAATCTGGATACTGGTCACTAGATACCGGATGCTGGTTTGCCAGCCGCAAGTATCAAGGATCCAGTATCAATATTTAATAACGGGTGTATTATCGATTTTAAAAGGTCTTTATGATAATGCACCGTCACTAAAAGACCTCATTCAAATTATGGCACGTTACACAGGCCCCAAAACAAAGATCTCCCGTATTTTCGGAGAACCCATTACAGGTAATGGAAAATGGTTAACCAAGAACAGCAACCCTCCGGGTATGCATGGTGCAAACCGAAAACGCAAAACATTAGGTGAGTACGCCCTGCAGTTAAGGGAAAAGCAAAAAGCAAAGTATACCTATGGTTTGCTGGAAAAACAATTCCGTAAAACATTCGACGAAGCCGCACGCCGTAAAGGTGTTACCGGTGAAAACCTTATCAAATTACTGGAAGCCAGGTTGGATAATACCGTTTTCCGTTTGGGTATCGCTCCAAGCCGCCAGGCTGCCCGCCAATTGGTATCGCATAAACATGTTACCATTAATGGCGAAGTGATCAACATCCCTTCTTACAGCTGTAAGCCAGGCGATGTGATCGGTTTAAAAGGCAAAAGCGCTGCCAATACCGCTATTGGTGGAAACCTGCGTGGAAAGAATGCCAAATTCAACTGGCTGGAATGGAATGAAGGTGAAGTAAAAGGCACATTCATTACCTATCCTGAAAGAGAAAGTGTTCCGGAAAATATCAAGGAACAACTGATCGTGGAATTGTACTCTAAGTAATGAGTACTTGTTTCTAAAGCCGGAATTTTAATTCAAAACATAAAAACAACAAAATACAAATGGCCATTTTAAATTTTGTTAAACCAGATAAGATCGTTCTTCAGAAAGCAACAGAGTTTGAAGCTCAATTCGAATTCCGTCCGCTGGAACCAGGTTATGGCGTAACCATCGGTAACTCCCTGCGCAGGGTGTTATTGAACTCGTTAGAGGGATATGCCATCATCGGTATCAACATCGCCGGAGCCGACCATGAGTTTGCAACCCTGAAAGGCATCACCGAAGACGTTACCGAAATAATCCTGAACCTGAAACAGGTTCGCCTGAAGAAGAAAGTGGAACACGACGCCAGCCTGGAAAAAGTTACGCTTTCTATCAAGAACAAAACAGAATTCACAGCCGGAATGATCGGCGAGGCTTCTCCTTCTTTTGAAGTAATGAACCCCGAACTGCTGATCTGCACCATGGATACCAGCGCCAAGCTGGATATCGAGATCACCATCGGCAAGGGCCGTGGTTATGTACCTGCTGAAGAAAATAAAGAAAAGAACTCTCATTTCGGATATATTCCTGTAGATGCTATTTACACGCCGATAAAGAACGTGAAATACGCTATCGAAAATACCCGTGTGGAGCAACGTACGGATTTTGAAAAACTGATCATGGAAGTGGTTACCGATGGTACCATTCATCCTGAAGATGCAGTGAAACAAGCCAGCCGTATCCTGATCCAGCACCTGATGATCATCACCGATGAGAATATCACGTTCGATACCAAAGAAGATAAGAAAGAAGACCTGGTTGACGAACAAACCCTGCAACTGCGTAAAGTACTGAAGACACCGCTGGAAGACCTGGATCTTTCGGTACGTGCATTCAACTGCTTAAAAGCAGCCAAGATCAACTCCCTGAGCGAACTGGTACAGTACGAGCAGGAAGACCTGATGAAGTTCCGGAACTTCGGTCAGAAATCTTTGAGCGAGATTGAACAGGTATTGCACGAAAGAGGATTAAGTTTTGGAATGGACCTGAGCAAGCTGAAACTCGACGACGAGTAAACCCCTCCGCCCCTAAAGGGGAACCGGAGCTTTTATAACCTGAAGTAGCTTACAATTCCTGACACGGTGTAAGCGAAATTTAAAATTAAAACGTCATGCGTCACGGAAACAAGAACAACAACCTGAGCAGAACCGCTTCACACAGGAAAGCCCTGTTAATGAACCTCGGCTGCCAGCTGATCACCAACAAAAGGATCACAACCACATTGGCTAAAGCAAAAGCATTGCGTACGTACATCGAGCCATTGATCACCAAAACCAAAAAAACCGACAGTAAGGAAGCGATCATGCACAATCACCGTATTGTGTTCAGTTACCTGAATGATAAAGACGCTGTTAAGGAATTATTCACTGTAGTAGGTCCGAAGATATCTGGCCGCCCGGGTGGATATACCCGTATCATCAAACTGGGAGCAAGAACCGGTGATAATGCAGAACTGGCAATGATAGAACTGGTTGACTTTAACGAGATCTACGGTAAAGGAACTACCAAGGCTGCTGAACCGGCTAAGAAAACACGCCGTGCCGGTGGTGCTAAGAAGAAAACCAGCAAGGCTGATGAAGCAACCGAAGAAACAACTACGGAAGACAAAAAAGGAGCATAAGTTCAAACCAACTGTTTATACCAGCCCTGATATTTTATCGGGGCTTTTTTTTACCTGTTTAAATGGTTAAAATTTCATTTCCCGATTCCCCATTATATTCTTTTCTTTGCAAAACCCTTTTCGCACATGCCTAGTACAAATCTTCCTGCCATTTTAATTTTAGAAGACGGAACCATTTTTAACGGGACTGCTTTTGGTAAGACCGGCACCGCCACCGGCGAGATATGCTTTAATACCGGTATGACCGGCTACCAGGAGGTTTTTACCGATCCCAGCTATTATGGCCAGGTACTTATCATGAACAATGTGCATATTGGTAACTACGGTGTAAAAGCCGTGGATGTGGAAAGCGACAGTGTAAAAGTAAAAGCGGTTATTGGACGTAACCTGGAAGAGAAGTACAGCCGCTTTATGGCTGATACATCGTTGCAGGATTATTTTGAAGCGCAGGGAGTGGTAGCCATCGATGGGATCGATACAAGGGCCTTGGTGGCACTCATTCGCACACAGGGCGCCATGAACTGCATCATCTCTTCCGAAACAACCGATGTAGATGTATTGAAAAAAGAACTGAAAAAAGTTCCTTCCATGGACGGGCTGGAACTGGCATCGGCTGTAAGTACCACAGAATCTTATTTCCTAGGTGATGAAAAAAGCAAGCTTCGTATTGCGGTTCTTGACTTCGGCATTAAAAAAAATATATTGAACTGCCTGGTGGAACGTGGCGCCTATGTAAAGGTTCACAATGCTAAAACAGGTTTTGACGAACTGGAAAAATTCAAACCACACGGATACTTCATCAGTAATGGCCCGGGCGATCCGGCGCCGATGGACTATGCCATTAAAACCGTAAAGCAGATCATTGCCTCCAATAAACCATTATTCGGTATTTGTCTTGGTCACCAGTTACTGGCCCTGGCAAACGATATTCCTACGTTTAAAATGCACCATGGCCACCGCGGGCTGAATCACCCGGTTAAGAATGTCATCAGCGGAAAGAGTGAGATCACCACGCAGAATCATGGCTTTGGTGTGGATCCCAGGGCTGTGAAAGCGAATAAGAATATTGAGATCACGCATGTGAACCTTAATGACGAGAGTATAGAAGGCATTCGCATGAAAGACAAGCCTGCCTTCTCTGTTCAATATCACCCCGAAGCCACGCCGGGCCCACACGACAGCCGTTACCTGTTTGATGAGTTTATTAAAATGATTGCCACTAATTAAATTAATTGCACTGATTACACGAATTATCTGTTCTAACTTTAATTCGTGTAATTCGTTTTAATTCGTGAAATTAGTGTCATGAAAATAGCTATCATCAACGGACCTAACCTAAACCTTCTCGGAAAAAGGGAAGTGGATATTTATGGAGATGAATCCTTTGATAACTTCCTGAAAAAGCTCCGGGAAAAATACCCCGGCATTGAAATTTCCTATTTCCAAAGTAATATAGAAGGAGAGCTGATCAACGAGATACAACGGGTAGGGTTCAGTTATGAAGGGATCATTTTTAACCCGGGCGGTTATACCCATACTTCGGTTGCCATTGGCGATGCCATCGCCGCCATTAAAACTTCCGTTGTAGAAGTACATATCTCTAATATTTTTTCAAGAGAAGAGTTCCGGAAAATTTCTCATGTTTCCGGTAAAGCAAAAGGAGTGATCAGTGGTTTGGGGTTGAAAGGCTACGAACTGGCCCTTGAGTCCCTTATAAAATAACCCGCAACAGCAAGGCATAGCCCGTATCTTCCTTCGGGTTGTCTGCGATCCGCACAATATGCAATCCCGATTCGGACCAAACTTTAAACAGGTCTCCTTTTTTTCGCTTTGTTAATTCCTTGTCCATTTGCGGTAACAATACACCCCTGATGAACCATCCCAGGTCGCCGCCTTTGGATGCAGAAGTAAGGTCGGCACTGTACACAGCAGCCTGTGCCGCAAATGTGGATGTCCCCGCTTTTATCTTGGCCATGATGGTATCGGCCATGGATTCAGCAAAGGAGCTGTCAAATACCGAAGTATCGAGCAGGATATGATTGACATGATAAAACGTATTGGTCGCTTTGGCAAGGACCTTTACCAATATGTTCTCTTTGCGGAAAGGACCGTAGGTTTTACCTGTTTTTCCATGGTAGGCCAGGCTGTCGGCTTTACCCATAAACTGGGCGGTGCTTAAAACCGTGACCGAATCGATGTAGTATTTTTTCTTCAGCACATATTTTACAAAACCAATGGGATTGGAGGTGGTATCAAGGATCTTTTTGATCTGGGCAACGGTTTGGGCGTTGGCGGCAAATGAAAAGCCTGCAAAAAGAAAAACCAAGAGAAATTTATTCACGTGTAAAAATTGAAGAACAAAGATAAGTTTTATGAAAGAAGGCGGCCCGGGTTGAACGGCCTTCTTTCAATATTCTGCACTGTTATTATTTTAAGGCATACAATACTTTCACTTCAAAACGAAGTTTGAGTTTGCGATAGTCAACGCCGTCGTCTGTAACGCCGTAATAGGCATTCTTGCCCTGGTCAAGCCTTACTACATTTTCAGTTACGGCTTTATACCTGTCCCGGTATGCACTGCTAACCACGTCTGAACTAATTGACTCTTCCGGCTCATTTATTTCTATGGCTTGTCCCAGTTGCTCATTAACGGCTTCTGTAAGGTAAACGGCTTTTTCTCTTGCTGCTTTTACAGCCTGCACTTTCAATTGTTTTCGGTAATCCACTATTTTACTGTGTGAGGTACGGGTGATGCGGAAATTATTAGTGGCCTGGTCATCTAATTTATTCACCAGGTCGTCGATCAGCTTGGTATTATTGAATTTTACCTGGTAGGATATGGAGGCCAGCAATTCCGGGTCCTTCTTTCTGCGCTGCCAGATATTGGCCAGGTTATACCCATCGTAAGAGGCCACGGAAATATCATTGTCTGCAATACCTACCGACCTGCAGTTTGCGAGGAAGCCGGTCTTTATCTTTTCCAGCTCGGTCTTATCTTCTCCTTTCTTTTTGTACTCACGCAGATCAACCTGCACGTAGATCTCATCCGGTATGATCTCCATGGAAGCACTCCCGGTTACAGAAATTGTTTTGGGAAAGGGGTAGCATCCCGGCTGGGTATTGGTTTGGGCATGCACAGATAAAATAATGATTACTGTTGCTAAAAGCAGGGTAGTCTTTTTCATACGTTAAATTTTTGGAGAAATGAATTTAACGCAGCACTTGCATACCTACAGCTATTGTAAAAGCTGTTAACGACTACTTTACTTTTTTTAACAAGGATTTCACTTGTGTTTTCATCTCCTCAAATTCTGCGATCTGTTGTTGTATGAAACTGTTGTCTTCCAGCCGTCCCATTACTTTTTCCATTTCTTTATTGGTATCGTATACCATTTTGCGGAAGGGGCTGTTGTAATCTTTTGCCCTGGAATCGAAGATGCCTTTGCACATCCATTCCTTGGTATCCAGTGCCTGCTGCAATAATTGTTTAAAAAGGGCAGGAGTGAACTGTTTGGGTGTGATATTTAGTATCTCCAGGAGAGAAGTATAGGCATGATCTAAACGATCGGTGTCGTAAGCGGTACCTTGCTGTTTATAAAACAGGTGAAGTTCATCCCAGCTTTTTACCTTGCCAGACTTGATATCCCTTTTCAACTGGTCGATCTCTGTCTTCTGTATCAGTTGCCCGCCTATATTCAACCATTCGCTGCGCTCTACTTTTGCCGAAAGTGTTTTTTTAAATGAAGCAAAGTCGGCAAACTTGTTTTTACCGAAATGGTTCATCAATTCCAGAGTGCCGTAATATTGTACCAGTTCTTTGAATACGCTGACCGACTGGGGTATCTTCTGCAGTTCGGTTACCCGGTTCGTGTTTTCCCAACCGGAAATTTCTGCAACCCCTTTATCATTGGGTTTTAATTTCTGTAAGAATTTCAGTGCATCAAATATTTCATTGATGGTATCCGGCGCCAGGAAATCATATTCAATGCGCTGTATCTTTTCTGTTCTCCGGTCACGGTCAACATATTTCCACGCATTGCGTGCCAGGGCATACATATTATACATGAACCAATACCCGGGCATAACGATCAGCCGGTCGTGTGCCACATCATTACTTACCAGGCTGAAAGGAATGGGGATATTTAATTCGGCCGGAAAATCACCCTTTGCTATGATTGTGAATGATGCAAATTTGGAATTGTGTTTTAAACTTACGCAGAGGCCCGGCCAAAACCCACGACCGGCCACTATTTCACCGTCTGCCGCCCGGCTGTTGTGGTTGCTGCCGATGGTGGCGCCGGCAGCCATATTGCTTTGCCCCATCACCACGGCGGCACACAAGAATGAATTGTTATGGTGCTGCTCATGCGCCGGGAAGATGAGTGAATTCAACACCTCGCAGCAGGAGATGGTGGAGTTATTGCCCAGGTAAGAGTTGATGAGCCGGGCGCCGTATTTTAGTTGCGAGTGCGAGGACATCACAAATCGGACGGCCTTTACGCCATAAAATATCCGGCAGCCATAGCCAACAATGCCGTTCACCAGTTCACAGCCCTCACCGATCTGCGACCTTCTTTTTTCATCGCTGTTAACAGTAAGGTTCTTTAGTTTGTTGGCGCCTTTAAAGTAAGCATCGGTGCCCACCCACACATCTTTGATGATCTTGCAATTCTTTATCACCGTACGGTCGCCGATCTTGCCATAATAACCCTGTTGTTTATCAAAACGTTTCTCGGTGAGTTCCTTGAATTTATTCAGCAGCGCTTCGTCATCCCGGTATTTGCTCCATAACCACGCATCGCCTGCCAGCATACCGTTGAAAGGGATCACGCTTCTGCCGCCGGCTTCATTACACAATTCCATCCATACCCTGGTTCTTTCTTCTTCGCCGTCTTTTACAATGCCGTTCCCGAACTTGGCCCGGTCGGTGGTGGCCAGTTCATTCACATTAACCAGCATCACATCGTTGCCGATGATGTAATGGCTCAGGTAATTTACATTGTCGATGCAGATATTATTCCCCAGGTCGCAACTGATAATGGTGCTGTTATACAGGCCTACCGGCATCCGTAAATTATGAAACTCTAAATAGAAGGGTTCCAGCTTGCCAATGCGTATGAGCCCATGAAATTTACAGTTACGCACCAGTTCGGGATTGAATTGACGGGAAACGAATATCTTATTCCAGTCATCCGATGTATTGCGGTTACGAATGAGGGATTCAATTTCGCCGGCGGTCAGTTTCCGGTATTTGATACCATTCTGGTTCTGGGTATTACGCAGGTGGTATTCGTCTTTTCCTTTGGGGATGTATTTCTTCTCAATGAAGTTGTAACCAAGGTTATTTACCGGGTGTTTCTGAATGATGTTCATACCCCTGTCCCCTAAAGGGGAACTTAGATTTTAAGATTATAATTTATTCAACACGGAAATAAGTGCGAATATCAATCAGCAAAATACGATACTAGTTTTAATCTTCAATAATTTCCTTTAGCCTGCATAGTTCCCCCTTTAGGGGGCGGAGGGGGCTATTCTACCGTAACGGATTTGGCCAGGTTTCTTGGCTTGTCAACATCCACGCCTTTGGCAATACCCACATAATAACTCAGGAGCTGCAGGGGGATAGTGCTGAGCATCGGTGCAATGATCTCATCGGCTGCAGGCACATATAATACATCGTCGGCCATGCCGGGTATAATGTCATCGCCTTCGGTAATGATGGCGATCACTTTTCCTTTGCGGGCCTTTATCTCCTGGATATTGCTTACAATCTTTTCGTGGTAAGAATCTTTAGTAGCGATGAATATCACCGGTAACTTTTCATCCACCAGTGCGATGGGACCGTGTTTCATTTCCGCAGCAGGATAACCTTCGGCATGTATGTAAGAGATCTCTTTTAATTTAAGTGCGCCTTCCAAAGCGATGGGGAAGTTGTAACCCCTTCCCAGGAACAGGGCATCGCCGGCCCCTTTGTATTTTTCTGCGATCTTTTTAACGGCTTCGGCACTTTTTAAAACAGCGCTTACTTTTTCAGGTACCGATTCCAGTTCGATCAATAAACTGCGGTAACGTTCTTCGCTGATGGTCTTTTTTTCATAAGCAACTTTCAATGCCATCATGGTAAGTACCGCCAGCTGGCCGGTAAATGCCTTGGTGGAAGCCACGCCGATCTCGGGCCCGGCATGGGTATATGCTCCGCCATCACTGATACGGGCAATGGAGGAACCTACCACGTTCACAATACCGAAGATGATGGCGCCGTTCTTTTTCGCCTGTTCTATGGCCACTAAGGTATCGGCTGTTTCGCCGCTTTGCGATATGGCAACAATGATATCGCCTTTGTTGATGATGGGGTTGCGGTAACGGAATTCAGAAGCGTATTCAACCTCTACGGGTATGCGGCAAAGTTCTTCAATGATGTATTCGGCCAGTAAGGCGGCATGCCAGCTGGTACCGCAGGCCACCATGATGATGCGGCTGGCCTTTTTAAAATGTTCAATATTATTCTGGATACCGCTCATGGTGATGGTTCCGGCGGTGGCATCTAATCTTCCTCTTAAACAGTCGTGAATGGTGCTGGGTTGTTCAAAGATCTCTTTCAGCATGAAATGATCGTAGCCGCCTTTTTCAATGGCCGCCAGTTCTATGTCAAGCTTGGTAACAAAAGGAGTGATCTTCTCATTGCCCAGGTTTTTAAGTATGAGTTCGCCGGGTGTAACGATCGCCAGTTCGTAATCATTTACATACACCACGTCTTTGGTGTATTCCAGCATGGGCGATGCATCCGAGCCCAGGAAGTGTTCGCCTTTCCCAACACCGATCACCAGCGGACTTCCTTTCCGGGCGGCAATAATTGTGTCGGGATTATCCGTGTTTAACAATAAGATCACATAAGCGCCGGTAACTCTTTTCAGGGCAACCCGAACAGCTTCTTCAAGGTCGCATTGGTTGTTTTCGCGGATGTCTTCAATAAAATTCAGTAATACTTCGGTATCGGTATCGCTGGAGAATTTATATCCTTTGTTGGTGAGTTCCTGTTTTAACTGGGCGTAGTTCTCAATAATTCCGTTGTGGATCATGGCCAGTTTGCCGCTGGCCGATACATGGGGATGTGCATTTCGGTCGCTGGGTTCGCCATGAGTAGCCCAACGGGTATGACCGATGCCGCAATGAGAGTGGAGATCTTTCCCAAAAATGGTCTGTTCCAGTTCGGAGACCCGGCCTTTTTTCTTATAAACCTTCAGGCCGTTGTCGAGCAGGGCAACCCCCGTACTGTCGTAACCACGGTATTCAAGCCTTTTGAGGCCTGTTATTACAATTGGGTAAGCTTCTTTAGGTCCTGTGTATCCAACAATTCCACACATATATTTACTGTTTTCAGTTTTTTAGGGGTAAGAAATAAGTTTTATAAGATCGGGCATGTTCAACAATACCCGGCATGCAGCCGGGGCAATCAGGAACGCAATTTAGGGAAAATGTTCTCATTTGACTCAACCGGCATTATTTCAGGTTATTGGCTTAATTTGGGGTATAAATTGCCGATATGAAATACACATTGATCTTCCTCCTGTTTTTCTCATTAGCCAATAAAATTATTGCACAGCAGGAAAACGCTGTAACCAAAGTGTTCATTGTACGACACGCCGAAAAAGAACCGGGTAAAGACCCCGTTTTAACACCGGCAGGAATTATCAGGGCGGGTGACCTGCTGAGGGCCCTTAAAGACGAGGGAGTTCAGAAGATATATGTAAGCCAGTACCGCCGTACGCAAATGACGGCCGACAGTATGCGGATACAACTGGGCATTGATACCGTTCAGTATGCAGCCGACACGCTTTGCGATAACCTGGTGAATACGATCATGGAGCATCGTGATTTTGGCAAGACCATTTTGATCGTAGCCCACAGCAATACCATTCCGCATATCATCCGTAAACTGGGCGTTACCGACTTTCCCCGGGGCGATCTGCCGGATGCAGAATTTGATAACCTGTTTTTAATTACCTATAAAAAAGAAAAGGCTAAACTGAAGCAAACAAAATACGGGGCGCCTGCTGCTGCATCGGCGCCTATGAAGGCATTACAATAATACACCGGTAAGAAAAAGGTATGCAACGGAGAAGTAGATGATGATCCCCGTAACATCCACCAGGGTGGCAACAAAAGGTGCCGATGAAGCGGCGGGGTCAAATTTCAACCGCTTTAAAAATATGGGAAGCATAGAGCCGGCCAGTGTACCCCATAAAACAACTCCCAGAACAGAAAGGCCGGTAACCATGGCCAGCAGGAAAGTGTGGGTGCCGTAAAGATGCGGTTCAATATAACTCCACAGGTAGGTTCTTAAAAAACCAACGGCGCCTAAGATGCCACCCAAAACAATTCCGCTTTTTAATTCCCTGCTCAATATTTTGAACCAGTCGTTAATGCTGATCTCGGCCTTGGCCATCGCCTGGATGATGAGGGTGGATGCCTGGCTGCCGGTATTACCTCCGCTGGAAATAATGAGCGGCACCAGCATATTCAGCACCAATACCTTTTTGATCTCGTCTTCAAAAAAACTCATGGCGCTGGCAGTGAATAATTCGCCCACAAATAATATAACCAGCCAGGGTGCCCGTTTACCGATTAGTTTCCAGAAGGGCATTTCCAGGTAAGGTTCATCCAGGGCTTCGGTACCACCGATCTTCTGTATGTCTTCGCTGAATTCTTCTTCCGCCACCCAAAGAATGTCATCGATGGTTACAATGCCGAGAAGTATATTATTATCACCCGTTACCGGCAAGGCCACCCGGTTGTTCATTTTAAAAATTTCACTGGCCATCTCCTGGTCGTCTTTTACGTGCAGGGCAATGAAACGGCCGTCCATGATGTCTTTTACCCTGGTGCCGGGTTCGGCCAAAATAAAATCACGTATCCGGATATCATCCAGCAGTTCGTCTTTTTCATTGATCACATAGATCACATCGATCGTTTCACTTCCTTTTGCATGTTTGCGGATGGTTTCAAAAACTTCGGTCACGGTATTCTCTTCATATACGTACACGTAATCCGGCGTCATGATCCTGCCAATGCTGTTCTCGGGATAACCCAGTAATTCAAGCGTTACTTTTCGTTCATCGGGCTCCAGGGTCTTGATCAGGTCACGTACAATGCTGGCTGGTAATTCTTCCAGGAAGGCCACCCGGTCATCCGCCGGTAATTCATTCAATAACTCGGTGGTCTTTATGGCCGGTAAACTTTTGATGATCCTTTTCTGCGTGGGAAGTTCCAGGATCTTGAACACACTGGCTGCCCGGTGAATAGAGAGATGAGAGATGATCTGGCCTTCGTAATCCTCGTTCTCGTAGATGAGGGTGGCTACGTCGCTGATGTTCTGGTGATTCAGGAATTCCTGTATCTCCAGTTTGTTCTCTGAAGCGATCACTTCTTCAAACTGCTGCTGTAATGATATTTCTTCCAGTTCCAGCGACATCGGGCTTTGTTATTAAATTGCATGCAAATGGTGCCGCAATTTAGCCCATTTATTATTAACCCGATGGTATGCTGAAGCCTTATTTATTTGTTGATGTAACCGGCGAAAGGGGCAGGGGTGTATTTACCCGGGAACGCATCCCGGCGAATACGGTCATTGAACTATCACCTGTTATAGTTATGGATAAAAAAGACCGGGAACATCTTGATAAGACCTTATTGCACGATTATATTTTTGAATGGGGAAAGCAGAAAGATACATGCTGTATGGCACTGGGGCTGGTACCCATTTATAACCACAGCTACAAAAGCAACTGCGAATATTTTATGGATTTTGAGGATGATAATATTATGATCAAGACGGTAAGGGTAATTGAAAAAGGAGAGGAACTGACCATTAATTACAATGGCGATTGGAATGATGGAAAAAAAGTTTGGTTCGATGTACATTGAACAAAACTTTTGTCAAATCCAATGACATCTTATATTTATTGCAAAAACACTTTATGAAAGTAGCCGTTTTTAAAGCCGTTCTGTTGTGCTGCCTGGCATTTTTTACCTGCCCAGCAGTATTTTCACAGTTTTTCGACCGCAGCCGCGGCAAGAATGTGATGAAGATCATTGAGTCAAAGGTGATCGTGCATGCCAACCAGTCGCCCGCATTCAATGAGCGCATGAAAAAAGCCTTTGCCGATTACTGGAAAGCCGGGCCCTATGAGTTCTATGATCCTGTAAAAAGTTATGAACGGGGCAGCAATGAAAGCCTTGCTTCTTTTATGCCCGGTATTGTAGGATTGACGGTTCGTGGGCATGAAACCAGTATGAATCATCCGTTCTTTGTTTATGGAGAAGCCCGTAAAGATGGCTCTGTTGCAAATGACGCATTCATCGGCGTATTCCCTGTTAATGGATTTCATTATGAATTTGATCCTAAGGCGAAATACTATTACGACCGGGCTTTATTGCGGATACCCTACATTGTTTTCAACCTGAACGATATGCTGCTGTACCTGAAAGCTAAAGAAAGCGAAAAGGGCTATGATGATTACATCGCAGCAAAAACGAACCGGCTGGCAAAGAAAACCCTCATCATCCCGAAAGACCTGGTTACCGAATGGGATGTAAACCCGGCTACCACTGCCCTGATGAAAGGGAGGGTGGAAGCAGGGCAGAAAGATATGAAAGAGATCAGGGCTGCGGTGATGGATGAAGGCGATATCAGCTTCGGGGGAAAATACAAGGTGATGACCACCGACGAGATACTAAAACTGGAACAGGCACCGGATGCCGGGAATTATGCGCTTTTCCTGCCTGCCATCAATCACCACAAATACATCATGGTATTCGATATGGGCACCAGGGAACTGCTTTATTTTGAAACAGTGACGATGGGTATGCGTATCAAGAGCAAGGACTTTGACAAGATGAATAAAGCGATCGGTTTCTAAGATACGAGGGCTGTCTCGTCTTATCGAGACAGCCCCTCTTCATTTTCACAGTGAATCATTTATTGTTGTTCAATCAATTGTATCTCTGCAGCAATCTTCACTTCGTCACTAACCACTACACCACCTGCTTCTGTAACCGCATTCCAGGTAAGACCAAAATCCTTCCGGTTCAGTTTTCCATTGATGGTAAAGCCTGCCTTTGTATTTCCGTATGGGTCTTTAACTACCCCGCCGAATTCAACAGAAAGCTTTATATTTTTTGTAACATCACGAATGGTCAGGTTGCCATAAAGATCAAAGGAGCCATCGTTGTCAACCGGGTCAGCCTTGGTAGCTTCAAATTTTATCTGGGAGAATTTTTCTGCGTCAAAGAAATCAGCACTCTTCAGGTGCCCGTCTCTTTGCTCATTGCCGGTTGAGATAGAATTAACATCAGCGGTAAAACTGATCTTTCCTTTGGTAAAGTCTTCGTCCTCGGTTTTTGCTGTTACATTAAAAATGTCGAAACTGCCTGTAACATTAGTGATCATCAGGTGTTTGATCTTGAAATGAACTTCACTGTGTGTGGGGTCAAGTACCCAATTCTTGGTTGCCATGATTTTAAATTTCATGCAAGTTACGAAATTAATGTTTAAACATCAAATATATCTTACTAAGGCTTTGTTAATAAAAAAAGCCTGCCGGAGGGGCAGGCGCTGAATCCGGTCAACCGGTATTATTTTTTATTTTCAAATTCCCTTCTGATGATATTGAGTGCCCCGCCTGCTTTAAACCATTCTATCTGCTGTTCATTATAGGTATGGTTAACCTGGATGGTTTCATTGCTTCCATCGGCATGGTTCAGCACCAGTTGCAGTGGCTTGTTGGGTGCAAATGCCAGCAAACCTTCAATGTCGATGGTATCGTCTTCCAGTATCTTATTGTAATCTTCTTTATTGGCAAACGTAAGGGCCAGCATACCCTGTTTTTTCAGGTTGGTCTCATGGATCCTTGCAAAGGATTTTACCAACACAGCCCGAACACCCAGGTGGCGTGGTTCCATGGCCGCATGTTCACGGCTGGAGCCTTCCCCATAGTTTTCATCTCCCACCACAATAGTACCAATACCCGCAGCTTTGTAAAAACGTTGTGTGGCAGGGACGGGACCGTATTCGCCATTCAACTGGCTTTTTACGTTATCTGTTTTGTCGTTAAAGAAGT
Source organism: Ferruginibacter sp. (assembly GCA_035328475.1). Taxonomy (GTDB): domain Bacteria; phylum Bacteroidota; class Bacteroidia; order Chitinophagales; family Chitinophagaceae; genus Ferruginibacter. Next base: position 9,764 of record DAOLIP010000043.1, on the reverse strand, counting down.
TGGTGGCGCCGATCAGCAGGTTATTGCTGATATTATCTAAGTGGCCGCGGTATTTTAACCATTTGCCTGCCATACTTATATGGTCGGTGGTACACTTACCTTTTGCTTTAATGAGGAGTTTTAAACCGTTCAGGTCTTTTCCTTCCCAGGCGGCAAACGGTTCCAGTAATTGTAACCGGTCGCTGGTGGGAGATACTTTTACCTGCACGGCGCTTCCATCGGCAGCGGGAGCCTGGTACCCCGCATCTTCTACTGCAAAACCTTTTGGCGGTAATTCAAACCCGGTAGGCGGATCCAGTTTTACCTTTTCTCCTTTTTCATTGGTAAGGGTATCGGTAAGCGGATTGAAGGTGAGGTCTCCGGCAATGGCCATGGCTGTTACTATTTCGGGGCTTCCTACAAATGCATAGGTATTTGGATTGCCATCGGCCCGCTTGGCAAAGTTGCGGTTGAAAGAATGCACGATGGTATTCTTTTCTGCTTTTTCAGCGCCCACCCTGGCCCACATCCCAATGCAGGGCCCGCAGGCATTGGCAAAAACGGTAGCGCCGATCTTATCAAACACATTTAAGAAACCATCTCTTTCAATAGTATAACGAACCTGTTCACTGCCCGGTGTGATGGTGAATTCAGATTTTAATTTCAGCCCTTTATCGGTAACCTGTTGTGCCAGGCTTACGGCACGACTGATATCTTCGTATGATGAGTTGGTGCAGCTTCCGATCAAACCCACTTCAATTTTTGTAGGCCAGCCGTTCTTCACCGCTTCTTCTTTCATTTTAGAAATAGGCGTAGCCAGGTCGGGGGTGAATGGCCCGTTGAGGTGTGGTTCCAGTTCTGATAAATTGATCTCTATCACCTGGTCGAAATATTTTTCAGGGTCAGCATATACTTCTGCATCGGCGGTCAAATGTTCTTTGATGGCATCGGCAGCAGCAGCAATTTCTTCACGACCCGTTGCTTTCAGGTAACGGCTCATGCTTTCGTCATATCCAAACGTAGAAGTGGTGGCGCCTATCTCGGCACCCATATTACAAATGGTTCCTTTACCGGTACAACTCATCGAAACGGCACCTTCACCAAAATATTCAACCACGGCCCCGGTACCGCCTTTTACGGTAAGAATGCCTGCTACTTTCAGGATCACATCTTTTGGAGCTGTCCAGCCATTCAATTTGCCGGTAAGTTTTACACCGATCAGTTTCGGCATTTTCAATTCCCAGGGTAATCCTGCCATTACATCACATGCATCGGCACCACCCACCCCAATGGCGATCATACCCAATCCGCCTGCATTAACGGTATGGCTGTCGGTTCCGATCATCATACCGCCGGGGAACGCATAATTTTCCAACACCACCTGGTGAATGATACCGGCTCCCGGTTTCCAGAAACCAATGCCGTATTTATTACTCACCGATGCCAAAAAATCATATACTTCGCTGCTCTCGTGAACGGCCCGGTCCAGATCGGTCTTGCTGTTCACTTTGGCTTCGATCAGGTGATCGCAATGTACGGTGGAAGGAACCGCTACTTTATTACGCCCGCTCTGCATAAACTGCAGCAGTGCCATCTGGGCCGTGGCATCCTGCATGGCTACCCGGTCGGGCGCAAAATCTACATAATCCTTACCCCGTTGGTAAGCCTTGCTGGCATTGCCTTCGGTAAGATGGGCGTAGAGAATTTTTTCGGTGAGGGTTAAGGGTTTGCCGGTTGCTTTACGTGCCGCCTCGATCCTGGTTGCAAAATGGGCGTACACTTTTTTAATCATTTCAATGTCGAAGGCCATGGTAATAATTTGGTGATTTGAAAATGTGCCAATTTGAAGATGGGGGAGTAGTTTGAGCAAAAAATTGTCAGAATAATCATCAAATTTTCAAATTTCCAAATCTTCAAATCGGAATGGTGCAAATTTACTGAAACCAAGGCATTTTATAAAGGCTTTGTTTTAGGACAAAATGTGTTTAATTTAGCAGTATGAACCGGTTCAAACATTTTATTGAGTGGCATGTATTTGGGGTATGCACCGCCATCGGCGAAAAGATGGGCATTGCTACCTCCACCATCCGCAAATACTTTATCTATATGTCCTTCATGACCCTCGGCTCACCGGTGATTATTTACTTCTTTGTGGCTTTCTGGATGAATATCAAGCGGTATATCCTGAATGCGAGAAGGAACCCCCTTAGATACCTCTGACCTCACCCCAACCCCTCTCCAAAGGAGAGGGAACTGGAAGATTTAAGCGAAGATTAGGTTTCATAAAAATTTACTGCTCGCATCATTGATGATAGATAATATCAGGCGATGAAGAAGATATAATATTTGGATATGTTTGTAGTACCGCCTCCACTCTTTTGGAGAGGAGGAAGGGAGGTGAGGCCTTAGATAGCCGCCCTCAGCCTTACCAGTTTTTCCAGCAAATTTTCCAGCAGGTCTAACTTAAGCATATTGGCGCCATCGCTTTTTGCCACGGCAGGGTTGGGGTGTGTTTCTATGAATAATCCATCGGCGCCCGTTGCAATGGCAGCTTTGGCAATGGTCTCAATCAGCTCAGGATTTCCCCCGGTTACGCCGGCTGTTTGATTGGGTTGCTGTAATGCATGCGTGCAATCCATGATCACCGGAACTTTTATCTCTCTCATCCAGGTGATGTTGCGGTAATCAACCACCAGGTCCTGGTAGCCGAATGTATTTCCCCTTTCGATCAATCCCACTTTATCATTACCGGCGCCTTTTATTTTTTCAACAGCAAATTTCATGGAAGGGCCGTTAACGAATTGCCCCTTCTTCACATTTACGATCTTACCTGTTTTTGCGGCAGCGATCAGCAGGTCGGTCTGCCGGCAGAGAAAGGCAGGTATCTGCAATACATCTGCGTATTTCGCTGCCATGGCGGCTTCTTCTGCGGTATGAATATCGGTGGTGGTGGGGATAGAAAATGTGGTGCCTACTTTTTTTATCAGTTCAAGCGCTTTTTCATCGCCAATGCCCGTGAATGAACTGGCCGAAGTTCGGTTTGCTTTACGATACGATGCTTTGAAGATATAGGGGATCTGCAGTTTTTTACAGGAGGCAGAAACTTTTTCTGCAATTTCTATTACAATGTCTTCCCCTTCTACCACACAGGGGCCTGCGATAAGAAAGAAATTGTTCTTGTTGTATTGCTGGTTGCTGAAAAGATCACTTAAATATTTTTCCATGGGGCAAAGTTAAGAGGTAAAACTGATTACACGAATTAGCCGGATTAGCCGAATTATGCGCATTAAAAATTTCATGCTTAAAAATTCGGGTAATTCGGGTAATTCTTTGAAATTCGTGACTTAAATAACGATTGTTATGGCAAAAGACAGAATACTGGTGATCGGCGCCTCCGGGCAAATAGGGGTGGAGTTAACACTGGCGCTTCGTAAAATATACGGCAATGCAAACGTGGTGGCTTCCGACCTGCGGGAAGAGAACGACCTGCTTAAAGGCACCGGCCCTTATGTGAGTTTGGATGTAATGAACAAAGAGATGCTGCACGTACAGGTGATACGCCAGAACATTACACAAGTATACCTGCTGGCGGCCATCCTTTCTGCTACCGGCGAAAAAAATCCAAACCTGGCCTGGAATCTGAATATGCAAAGCCTGCTGAATGTACTGGATATTGCCCGGGAAGAGAACCTGCATAAGGTGTACTGGCCAAGCAGTATTGCAGTTTTCGGCCCCACTTCGCCCAAACAAAACTGTCCGCAGCAGACAATCATTGAACCTACCACGGTATATGGTATCAGCAAATATGCAGGGGAGTTCTGGTGTAATTATTTTCATCAGCGCTATGGCGTGGATGTAAGAAGTATTCGTTACCCCGGCCTTATCAGTTACAAAAGCGAACCCGGCGGCGGTACCACCGATTATGCCGTGGATATTTTCTATAAAGCAAAACGGGAGAAGGCCTATGAATGTTTTTTAAAAGAAGACACATACCTGCCCATGATGTATATGCCGGATGCCATACGGGCCACCATAGAACTAATGGAAGCGCCGGCAAACAAGATATCAATAAGAACATCGTATAATTTATCGGGGATGAGTTTTTCGCCAAAAGAAATAACAGCCGAAATACAGAAACATATTCCGGGATTCTCTGTAAGCTATAAACCCGACTATCGCCAGCCCATTGCCGACAGCTGGCCGCAGAGTATTGATGATGCCGTGGCAAGAAAGGACTGGGGCTGGAAGGAAGAATTCAATCTGCAGCAGATGACGAAGGATATGCTGGAGAACCTGGACGTGTAAAAGATAATATTCAATAAGCAATGTTCAATTCTCAATGTTCAACGAAATCCGTTTCTGAAACGGGATGCTCATTCATTGAATATTGAGAATTTCCTTCAAATGAGTTTATGCTCGTATGCATACTTCACCAATCCAATAACACTGGCGGTATTGGTTTTACGAAAAATATTCTTGCGGTGGGTCTCAACCGTTCTTTCGCTCAGGAAAAGCTGTTCGGCAATCTGTTTATTGCTTAATTCTTTTTCTATCAGCCGGATGATCTCGATCTCCCTCGTGGTAAGATTCACTTCTTCATTTTCCTTTTTCCGTTCGCTGGCCCGGGTCATTTCTTCCAGCACTTCTTCACTGAAGTAAATGCCGCCGCCCGATATCTTTTCCAAAGCTTTTACCAGTTCGGTCTTGCCGATATTCTTAAGTACGTAGCCGGAAATATCTGCATCGTTGATCATCTGGTTCACCAGGTCGCCCTGGCCGCTCATAGATAACGCCAGTATTTTGATCTCAGGAAATTTTTGATGAACTGTTCTTGCCAGTTCGGCGCCATTCATGCCGGGCATCATTACGTCGGTGAGTAAGATATCAATTGATTTTTTGCTGATGAGTTCAGCCATCTGGAGTGGCTGGGTGCATTCGATCGCTACATCAAACTGGTCGTGGCCATGCAGTAAAGATTTGAGTCCATCTATTACTATCTGGTGGTCATCTACAATCCCTAACCTGATCTTTGCGTTTTTCATATTCTTCTGCAGAGCATCTTTTACCGTTTGCTAAATGTAGCGAAAAGTTTTTAATGAACAACCGGCACATGAATAGCAACAAGTGTTCCTTTCCCGGGAGCGCTGTCAAAATCAACCGTGCCTTTCAGGAATTCCACCCTTGAGATAATGTTTTTCAGTCCGATGCCTTCAAATTTTTGTTTGTCGGTTGTATCAAAACCACGGCCATTGTCTTCCACCGTTGCCGAAATACCATCTGCATCCCTGATCAGTGAAATATCCAGGTTGCTGGCACCGGAATGTTTGATCACATTGTTCACACATTCCTGGATCACCCGGTACAGTACGGTTTCTGTATTGCTGTCAAGCCGCTCATTCAGTCCTTCGGTATGCAGGTTGATTTTAATGATGCGGTTGTCTATCTTGTCAATGAATTCTTTTACGGCGCTTGCCAGCCCGCTTTTAAGCAGGGCGTTGGGCATCATCTGGTGGCTTACGCTTCGTATCTCTTTACAGCTTTCATCTACCAGGCCGATCAGTTTTTCAAAAGAGATCTTCTGGTTTTCGTCTTTGAAGGGTATCTCATTTTCAATGGCAGACAAATTCATTTTTGCAGCACTCATCATCTGTCCCACACCATCGTGCAGATCTGCTGCAATTCTTTTGCGTTCATTTTCTTCTGCATTGATGATGGCACGGGCCGCAATGTCCTGCTGCTTCATTACTTCTGCCTGCAGGTCCATTTTATGTTGCAACTGCCGCTTGCGGTAAAAAGTAAATCCAAACAATACCAGCAGTACACCGGCAAGTGAAATGCCGGTCAATAAATAATTCTTACGGCTTATTTCTGTTTTCTGCAGTTTGAGTTGCTGTTCTTTTTTTTCTGCCTGGTACTTTGCATTCAGTTGTTCTATCTGTTTCATCTTTTCGCCCGAATAGATGGAATCTTTGAGTGCTGTTTGCTTTTTATAATACTCCAGTGAAAGGGCATAGTCTCCTTTTTTTTCAGCGATCACGGCCAGTTCCCGGTAATTGCTCAGCAACAGGTCGGCAAATTTCATATCAATGGCGATGATGTTACTCAGGTTGTATTGTTCGATCGCTTTGTCCAGACTGTTCTGCTCTTTGTACATATAGCCCAGGTCGCTGTGACTGAGGGCAATGGTAAAACTGTCTTTCAGTTTTTTCCTTAGTTCAAGTGACCGAACAAGGTAATCTTCTGCTTCGTTGAATTTTTTTTGCTGGGTATAGGCGCCGCCAATAAAGTTGAGGCTGTAAGCAATGCCAATTGTATCGTTCATCTTTTGCCGGGTGGCGAGTGATCTTTTATAACGGCTGATCGCTTCATCATAATCTTCTTTATATTCAAACACCACCCCCGATTCATTGAGAATGGTTCCCATTCCTTCTTCGTCATTCAGGCGTTTATAAATAGAAAAAGCCTCATCGTATATCTGTAAGGCACGATCAAGATCACGGGTTTTCCGGTAAAGCCTGCCCAGGTCATTTAAAGCGGCGGCAAGTTTTGGCTGATCGCCGGTCTTTCTTAAAATGCCGATGGCCTTATAATAATAGGTAGCGGCACTGTCGTAATTACCTTTAAAATAATAAGCCCTTCCTATGGCGCTTTGAAAACCGCCGAAGGAAGCGCTGTCGTTTATCTTTTTCGACAGGGAAGCACCTTTTTGTGCTGCCGAAAGGCATTCGTCAAAATCTTTTGAAAGTAATTTCTCATGCAGAACGAAATAGGCTTTTATTTTCTCCTTTTCATCAGTACTGTTACCAATTACAAACTGAACACTGTCAATAATGTATTGCTGTGCCCGGCTGGTGAAGCATGAAATGAGGAATAAGAAAGTAAAGAGGATATTTTTTGTCCGTTGCATCCGGTTGAGTTTAGCTGATGCCCAATACCTGCTGCATGTTGAAAATGCCTTTCTTGCTTTGAATAAATTCGGCAGCCAGCACAGCGCCCAGTGCAAAGCCCTGGCGGCTGTGCGCCGTGTGTATTATTTCAATATCGTCGATGGCAGAACTGTAGGTAACCAAATGGGTTCCCGGCGCCGGGTCTTCCCGCTTGCTGATGATCACAAGGTCATTTGCATTTTTAGAAATCTCATTCACCCATTTTGTTTTACCGGGTATTTCATGCAATACCTGTTCGGCCAGGGTAATGGCTGTACCACTGGGTGCATCTTTTTTCTGGGTGTGATGGATCTCGGTGAGCGAAACATTGTAATCACTATGCGGCTTCATCAGCTGCGCCAGTTTTTTATTCAGTTCAAAAAATATATTTACGCCCACACTGAAATTACTGGCGTATAGAAAACTTCCGTTCTTTTCTTTGCAACGTTGTTCAACGTCGGCCCACTGCTCCAGCCAGCCGGTACTGCCGCTTACAAGGGGTATGCCGGCATCCAGGCATTTGAGTATGTTCTCTTTTGCGCTGTGCGGACCGGTGAATTCAATGGCCACATTGCATTGCTGAAGATTTTCTTTGGTAAAAGAATCAATGGTATCAATGTCTATCTTAAGGTTGACTGTATGCCCCCGTTTGAGCGCCACTTCTTCTATGGTCTTACCCATTTTGCCATAACCGATCAGTGCAATTTTCATGATGGTGATTCTGCCTTTAAAAAATAAGTTGAATTACGATGAAGGTAATTATTTTGAACGAGTTTTACCGATGTTCAGCACCAGGCTGATGCCGTTTGTTTGGGCAAGCGGACTGTAACCCGGCCTGATCTGCAGGCTGAGGTCATCGCTTACATCAAATGTCTTCAGGTGGGCATCCACGGTGGCATCCACCACGTTCAGTCCCCAGAAAAGAATGAAGAATAGAACCGTGTAGTCAATATTCTGCCTTACCTGGTTGCGGAAGGTCTTTATACGTTCGGGTTGATCGGCCACTGAAAAATAAGGTTGTGGGATCAGGTAATTGTTTGTGGGATCTCCATCAATAGCATTGGCATACGCATCCCTTGCTTCCCGGTACTGTTTGGTATTGCGGAAAAAGATAACCGTGGTTGTACCCAATGCAGCATACACGATCGGTATCTTCCAGTATTTTTTATTGGTGAGTTGTCCCCAGCCGGGTAGTATGGCAGAGCGGTAAGTGGCAATGCGTGGATTGTATAGTTTGGAGGTATCGGGCCTGTTGAAAATACCGGTGTTCTTCTTTTTGGTGCTGTCTTTTTGTGCCAGCACCTGGTTGCCGAAAAGAAGGGAGCTAATTAAAAGGAAACAGGAAATTGCTTTAAACATCAGTTTACTTTAATGTTCAGTTTATCCAGCAGGGCATTCAGTTCTTCGGTGGAATAATATTCGAACAGGATGCTTCCATTGCCTTTTTTCCCGTGCTTTAATTTAACACGGGTGTTAAACTGCGATGCTAAATTATCTTCAATACGTTTAAGATCGGGTGCCAGTGTTTGTTTTACCGCAACTTTAACAGCCGGACTGTATTGCTTTCTTACCAGTTCTTCTGTTTGTCGTACCGATAACCCCCGCTTTTTTATTTCGGTGAAAATATAAAGCTGTTTGTCCACCATATCTACATTGATCAAAGCCCTTGCATGACCCATGGTTATTTCTCCGTTACGTACAGATACCTGGATATCCGGTGGCAGTTTCAATAAACGTATGTAGTTTGTTACGGTGCTTCTTTCTTTCCCCATCCGTTCAGCCACCTGTTCCTGTGTGTACTCCAGTTCATCCATCAGGCGTTTGTAACTGAGGGCAACTTCCATGGCATTCAGGTCTTTTCGCTGCAGGTTCTCTAACAAAGAAAGTTCCAGCAGTTCGGTATCGTTTGCCTGGCGTATGTAAACGGGAACGTCTTTTAACCCGGCAATCTTTGAAGCCCGGAAGCGGCGTTCGCCGGCAATAAGCCTGTATTTACCGCTGGGGAGTTTGGTAACGGTTAGCGGCTGAATGATGTCGTGCATTTTGATAGACGAAGCCAGTTCATTCAAAGCCGTTTCATCAAAATCACGGCGTGGCTGTTTGGGATTCACTTCTATCTGGTCGAGCGAAATGCGCATAGAAGTAGAAGCCTGTTCCACGATCTCCGGCTTTAAACTTCCGGCTGTGCTCTTCAGGTCTGCATCAATGTTCTGAAGCAAACTGCGGATCCCTTTTCCTAATGCGTCTTTTTTATTTGGCAGAGACATGTTTATAGTTTGAGGTTTGAGGTTTGATGTTTGATGTTTGAAGACGCTGTACAACCCCAAACCTCAGACTTCAAACCTGAAACAGTTATTCTAATATCCGGTCTTCTTCTTTTATTTTAGTAAGGTTATTCTTTTGCAGGATCTCTTTGGCGAGATTGAGATAATTTATTGATCCCTTACTGTCGGCATCATAAAGGATCACCGGCTTACCAAAACTGGGCGCTTCGCTTAACCGGGTGTTGCGGTGAATGATGCTGCTGAAAACGATGTCGTCAAAATGACGGCGAACTTCACTTACTACCTGGTTGCAAAGACGCAGGCGGCCATCGTACATGGTCATCAGTATTCCTTCTATCTTTAAAGCAGGGTTAAGCCTGTTTTGAACGATCTTGATGGTGTTGAGCAGTTTGCCCAGGCCTTCCAGCGCAAAAAATTCGGTTTGAACCGGTACCACCACACTGTCGGCAGCGGTTAATGCATTCACGGTTATTAATCCCAAAGAAGGAGAGCAGTCGATCACAATAAAATCATATTCATCCCGGATGGGGTCCAGTATCTTTTTCAGCACACTCTCCCGGTTCGGGTAGTTGAT
>DAOLIP010000042.1:0-28851 GCA_035328475.1 Ferruginibacter sp. | reverse complement strand
AACCCGTGCGGCATTGCATGGCGGTACTACAACCGTAATTGATTTCATTCTTCAAAAGCAGGGAAATTCTTTATACGATGCCTACAGGGAGTGGAGCGGAAGGGCAAACGGAAATGCCGTTGGTGATTACAGCTTTCATATGGCCGTTACCGATTTTAATGAGAACACCAGTAAAGAGATCGTTGACCTTATTGAAAAAGAAGGGATCACTTCCTTTAAGATATTCATGGCCTACAAGGGGGCGCTGATGATCGATGATAAGCAGATGGTGGGGCTGATGAATGAAGTAAAGGCCCGTGGCGGAATGGTAACCGTGCATGCAACCAATGGCGACATGATCGATTTCTTAATTGCCAAGAACAGGGCCGAAGGAAATCTAGCGCCCATCTATCACTATTTATCACAGCCGGAGATCACAGAAGCCGAAGCATCCGAACGTTTTGCGTCCATTGCAGGCTATACCGGTTGCCCGGGATATATCGTACACATGACCTGCGAAGGGGCATTGAATGCAGTGAGAGACAATAACCGGCACAACCAGAAAGTATTTGCAGAAACCTGTATCCAGTATTTATTACTTGATGCTTCTTTATACGAACAGAATTTCGAAGGTGCCAAGTGGGTGATGAGCCCGCCGCTGCGGGAGAAGAAAGACCAGGAAGCGTTGTGGGCCGGTATCAACCAGGGCCTGGTACAGGTGGTGGCAACGGATCATTGCCCGTTTACCTGGGAAAAAAAATTACTGGGCAAAGACGATTTTTCAAAAATACCAAATGGCCATCCGGCCATTGAACATAGAGTAGAACTATTATACAGCGAAGGCGTAAGAAAGGGAAGGATAACGATGAATAAATTTGTGGAAGTGCTGTCAACCAACCCGGCGAAGATATTTGGTATGTTCCCCCGCAAAGGTTGCATCGCCCCCGGTTCTGATGCCGATATCGTTTTGTTTGATCCCAATAAAGAGCATACCATCAGTGTATCAACTCATCACATGAACACCGATTACTCAGCCTATGAAGGATGGCAACTGACCGGCAAGTGCAAAACGGTTCTGTTAAGAGGCCAGGTGGTTATTGATGATGGAAATTGTTTGGTGGAAAAGGGTAATGGAAAATATATAAAGAGAAATAAGGTTTCTAAATTAATATAGTTTCACGGCAGAAAAAAAGGGGCAGTGTTAACGCAGAGAATCTCTGCGAAACCTCCGCAGCTCACGTTCTCTGCGGTAAAAAACAAAAATATAAAATAAACATTTATGCCAAGGATGATCAAGTCTGGATTAATTCAAATGTCTCTTCCAAAAACAGAGGGTGAAGGAACCATCCCGGAAATTGTGAATGCCATGGTGCAGAAACATATTCCGTTCATTGAAGAAGCCGGAAAGAAAGGCGTGCAGATACTTTGCCTGCAGGAGATATTCAATACGCCTTACTTCTGCCCCGGGCAGGATAAAAAATGGTACGAAAGCGCAGAAACAGTTCCCGGCCCAACAACCGAACTGATGGCCACTTATGCCAAGAAATATAATATGGTCATCATTGTTCCCATTTATGAAAAGGAGCAGGCAGGTGTGTTGTATAATACTGCTGCGGTGATTGATGCCGACGGCACGTATTTAGGGAAGTACCGGAAAAATCATATTCCGCATACCAGTGGTTTTTGGGAAAAATTTTTCTTTAAGCCGGGGAATCTTGGATACCCGGTATTTCAAACCCGGTATGCGAAGGTGGGCGTGTACATCTGTTACGACCGTCACTTTCCTGATGGTGCAAGATGTTTGGGATTGAATGGTGCGGAGATCGTTTACAATCCATCAGCTACTGTTGCTGGCTTATCACAATATTTGTGGAAGCTGGAACAGCCGGCACATGCAGCAGCCAATGGATATTTTATGGGTTGTATCAACCGGGTGGGTGAAGAAAAGCCATGGAACCTCGGTAAATTTTACGGCAGCAGTTATTTTGTGGATCCACGTGGACAGATATTTGCGCAGGCCAGTGAAGACAAAGATGAATTGCTGATAGCAGAATTTGACCTGGATATGATCGAGGAAGTAAGAAGTGTGTGGCAGTTCTTCAGGGACAGACGGCCGGAGACATATGGAAAGTTGACGGAATTATAATTTTTCAACCGCAGAGAAACAGAGAAGCAGAGATTTCGCAGAGTATCTCTGCGAAATCTCTTTAACTCCTTCTCTCTGCGGTAAAATATAAACTATGCCGATAGTAAATAACAGGTTATCAAAAGAACAATACGCCGAAAACTTCAGCGACATCCATCCGCCGTTTGAAACAGCCGATGCTGCGCTGGTGGAAGCCAACCGTTGTTTGTTCTGTTATGATGCACCCTGCATGAAGAGCTGTCCTACAGGTATCGATGTACCTAAGTTCATTAAGCAGATCGCCACAGATAATATCAAAGGTTCTGCGCACACCATTTTCGTAAGCAATATCATGGGGGCCGGGTGCAGCAAGGTTTGCCCGGTAGAAAAACTTTGCGAAGGGGCATGCGTTTATAACCTGATGCAGGAAGAACCTATTTCTATTGCAAGACTGCAACGCTACTCTACCGAAATAGCAATGAAAAATAACTGGCAGTTATTCCAGCGAAAAAAGGCAGAGACTTCGAATAACTCCCCTTTAGGGGATGGGGGTAAAAAAGTAGCTATTGTGGGTGCAGGGCCTGCCGGGTTAAGTTGTGCTCATATTTTATCAAGAGAAGGAATTGATGTTACCATTTTTGAAAAAGAAAGTAAAGGCGGCGGCCTCATGACCTATGGTATTGCAGCATATAAAGTAACGCCGCAGTTTTGCGAAGATGAAGTGAATTATATTTTAGGCATTGGTGGCATCGAAGTAAAATATAACCAGGAATTAGGGAAAGATATCTCACTGACTGAATTGAAGAAAAATTTTGATGCAGTTTACCTGGGCATAGGGGTAGGTGTGGCCAGAAGATTGGATATTCCCGGGGAAAAACTGGAAGGCGTGGTGGATGCCATTCAATTCATCTACGATATAAGGGCTAAAGGTTACTCAACAGTTCCGGTAGGGGATAAAGTAGCGGTGATAGGTATGGGAATGACTGCGATTGATGCAGCCACACAGGCAAAAAGATTGGGTGCAAAAGAAGTTACGCTGGTTTATCGCAGAACCGAAGCAGAAAAACCCTGCACCGATGTGGAACTGGATATTGCCAAACTGGATGGCTGTGAGATCATCTGGCTGGCTGCACCAAAAAAGATAAAAGGTTCCGAAGGAAAAGTAAAGCAGCTAGTTTGCAGTGTGATGAAACTGGGCGAGCCCGATGCTTCCGGTCGCCGCTCTCCGGTTGATACGGGAGAAACATTCACATTGAATGTTGATATGGTGATCAAGGCAGCCGGGCAGGTTCCTTTTGAAAAACTGGTAAAAAAATACAGGCTGGAAAATAAAGATGGAAAGATTATTTTAAAAGATAAAGCTGCAACAAACATCAAAGGCGTATTTGCCGGTGGTGATGCGGTGAATGGAGGAAAAGAAGTGGTGGATGCGGTGCAGGCAGGGAAAGAGGGTGCGACTGCAATACTATCATATCTTGGAATTAAAAATTAAGAATTAAAAATGAAGGGGTGTAAACTGACTTCATGATCTTTAATTCTTAATTCTTCATTTTTAATTTTTAATTGAAAAAAATGGCCTCACTTGAATCAGACTTTCTTGGTATAAAATCTCCCAACCCTTTTTGGTTAGCGAGTGCTCCGCCAACGGATAAAAAAATAAATGTGCTTCGTGCCTTTGAGGCCGGCTGGGGTGGTGTGGTTTGGAAAACACTGGGCAGCCAGGTGAAGAATGTTTCCTCAAGATATTCATCCGTAAATTTTGGCAGCCGCAAAATGATGGGGCTCAATAATATTGAACTCATCAGCGATCGTCCGCTTGATCTTAACCTGAAAGAAATAAAAGAATGCCTGAAACTTTTCCCCGACAGGGCCATGATCGTTTCCTTAATGGCAGACAATGATAAAAAGAGCTGGCACGAGCTGATAAAAAAAGTGGAAGACACCGGGGCGCACGGACTGGAACTGAATTTCGGTTGCCCACACGGTATGACCGAAAGAGGCATGGGCGCTGCCGTTGGCCAGGATCCTGAAATTGCCTGTATGGTAGTGGAGTGGGTGATGGAAGCGGCAACCATTCCTGTTATAACAAAACTAACTCCCAATGTTCATTCGGTTGTTCCAACGGGCCGTTCTGTTGTAAAAGCGGGTACCAATGCATTGTCATTAATAAATACCATTCAGTCTGTAACCGGTATCGATCTCGATACACTGGTGCCTAATCCTTATGTGGCAGGCAAGTCGGTGTTTGGGGGATATTGTGGTCCGGCGGTTAAACCCATTGCATTAAAGATGCTTACTACCATTGCACAGGATGAAGTGACTAACAAAGTTCCTGTCTCCGGCATTGGCGGTGTAAGCACCTGGAAAGATGCAGTGGAGTTCATGTTACTTGGTGCAAGCAATGTGCAGGTATGTACAGCCGCCATGAACCATGGTTTCCGCATTGTGGAAGACATGATCGAAGGCATGAACAACTGGATGGATGAAAAAGGATTTAAAACCCTGGGTGATTTCATCGGCAAGTCAGTTGAAAAAATAACGCATTGGGAAGACCTGGACATCAACTATCACCACATCGCTAAAATAAACCAGGATAAATGCATTCATTGCGGACTCTGTTATATTGCCTGTGAAGATGCATCGCACCAGTCTATTAACCTGGCTTATGGAAAACCATATAATACTTACACGGTAAAGGATGCAGAATGCGTTGGCTGTAACCTCTGTAAACTGGTTTGCCCTGTCAACGATTGCATCACAATGGAAGAACACCGGGTAGCACCTGAGTATCTTAACTGGATAGAATTTCAAAAAAAAGGCCTCCCATTGAACGATCACTAATTTTCTGCCCCGGATAAATTCATTTTTAGGATAATCTTCTGAAATACAATGACCGCTGAGGTCTTGTGCGCAAATTGTTTATTAAACCACCATAAAATTCTACCTTTGGTTAAACAGGGCAATACCTAAAGTATTGCAACAGAAACTAAAACACTATGTGTATGAGCAAAAAGCTACTACTGCTATTATTTATTTCCGGGTTCTTTCTTCAAAAAACATTTTCACAAACTGATATTGATGGTTTGATGATGCAAAAGAATTTTTTCTGCGTTGGCCCTACTGCCGGGTACAGCAGCTGGAAAAATTACTGGGAAGGAACACTGAAGCGGGAAAACCTCAACATGGGTAAGGTATCCACCACCAATTTCATGATCATGGGTAATTACGGAGTTACAAAAAAACTCAACCTGTTATTTGGCGTACCCTATATTAAAACAAAAGCGAGTGCTGGCCAGATGGCTGGTCAGAAAGGATTGCAGGATCTTTCGCTCTGGGTAAAATGGGTGGGATACGAAAAACATATTGGCAAGGGCGATCTGCAGGCGATACTGATCGGTGGCTATTCAACCCCGGTAAGTAATTACTCGCCGGATATACTGCCTTTATCGATCGGGCTGCACAGCCGTGCTGCCACCGGGCGTTTGATGATCGATTATCAATGGAACCACTGGTTTGGTACGGCTTCCTGGTCGTATGTTGCCCGGAACAATGTAAAACTGGACCGCAATACCTATTACACCACAGAAATGCATTACAGCAATGAAGTGAAAATGCCGGATGCATCGCAATGGAATTTCAGGGCGGGTTACCGCAGCGATGTTCTGATAGCAGAACTGGTACTGAATAAGTGGACAACCCTGGGCGGTTTTGACATTCCCCGGAACGGGATGCCTTTTGTAAGCAATAAAATGAATGCAACCACCATCGGGCTGAATGCAAAATATGAAACACCTTTGAATGGTCTTTCTATTATAGCCAATGGAACCACCACTCTGGCCGGAAGAAACGTAGGACAGGCCACCGGCTTTAATGCGGGGATATTCTACATCATCGATTTCAGCAAGAAAAAGAAAACAGAAAAAAACAAAAAAGACGATAAGTCAAAAAAATAATTACCATGAAAAAATTATTGTCATTAACTATCATAGCAACAGGGGCAATGCTCTTTAATTCCTGTTCAAAAAAGATAGAAGAGCAGAATATGCAATACCCGATGATCAACCCAACAAAGCCGGATGCAAATGCAGGTACCTGGAAACCGATCCTGCTGACCACGGCCAATGAGTTTGCCTGCCCGGCGCCCATTGTAACCACATCGCCGGATTATATCATCCAGTTGAATGAAATAAAGAGCTTCCAGAACCAGGTCAGCAACGATGAAAGAAAGCTGGTGGAGTACTGGGGAGCCGGTGCGGTGCTTCGCTGGAATGAGATCATGCGGGAACTGGTGGCCCTGCATAACCTGCCGCCTTACCAGAACCCCGACGGGACCTATCCCATACCCAGTGCAAACAATCCACTGGCCTATCCCACCTTTCCATTTGCCAACCCGCCTTATGCGGCAAGAGCGTATGCGTACCTGAGTGCTTCACAATACGATGCCCTGGTTGCTACTTACTATTATAAGCAATTGTATAACCGTACTGCTCCCTTTAATGTGGATGCAAATATCCAGACCTTATTGCCTAAATCAACCTTGCCTTCTTACCCCAGTGAAGATGCTGCGGTATTGGGTGTATCGGTTGAAATGCTGAAACTGCTTTTCCCCGGCGACCAGGATTATATTAACCAACGAGCTGAGGAGCATAGAAAAGCAAGACTGATCAGCGGAGCCAATGTACGCAGCGACCTGGATGCCGGCGAAGCGTTGGGAAAACTGGTGGCAGCAAAATTCATTGCCCGTGCAAGGGGCGACAGGGCGGGGGCCGCAGTTGGCAATGCCACACTTTGGGCCAAATTAAAGAACGATTGTATTGCACGGGGAGAAATACCCTGGATAAGCCAGGAATCACCTGAACGCCCTCCTATGTTACCGGCATTTGGTGCAGTAAGAACATTCTTATTCGATTCACTTACCATGGTAACAAGTGTTCGTCCGGGTCCGCCTCCATCAACGGGGTCACAACAATTTAAAACGGAACTGGAAGAGGTATATAATTTCAGTAAGGGTCTCACAAGAGAGCAATTGCGGATATCTATTTTCTGGGCCGATGGGTTACGAACTTATACGCCGCCCGGCCATTGGAATTATATTGCTGCCAATGATTTTGCCAACGAACATTTCAGCGAACCCCGCTGGGCACGTAATATGGCGCTGTTGAATATGGCCATGATGGATGCAGCAGTGGCTTGCTGGGATGCGAAGTTCACGTATTTCAACCCACGCCCATCGCAGATGGACCAACGTATCAAAACGCCGATCGGCCTGCCCAACTTCCCGGCTTATATTTCGGGGCACAGTACATTCAGCGCTGCGGCTGCAACGGTGCTGGGATATGTTATTCCTTCAAAAGCCCAGCTATATACCGATTGGGCAAAAGAAGCTTCTGTATCCCGTATGTATGGAGCCATTCATTACCGCAGCGATTGCGAAGTGGGGCTTACCACGGGTAATAAAGTAGGTGCTTTTGCGGTAAACAGGGGACATATTGACGGAGCTGAATAAAACAGAGTTATAAATGATTTATTGAGAGGTCCCGCAAAAGGCGGGACCTCTCAATTTAAACAACATGATGCATCGCTGTAATGTGTTGTAATCCCTGAAAAAATATATTATCTTCATAACGCTATCTGCATTTTTTAACGAACAACCAGCTTATGAAAGTTTCCGACATTTTAAAGGGTAAGCAAAGCAATATTTATTCTGTTGCCGGACAGGTAAGTGTTTACGATGCCATAAAAGTAATGGGTGAAAAAAACATCGGTGCTTTGCTGATCATGGAAGGAGATATGCTTACGGGCATTCTCTCTGAAAGGGATTATGCCCGTAAGGTGGTTTTGAAAGGGAAATCATCAAGGGAAACACCCGTTAAAGATATCATGACAGAAAATGTGCTTACGGTAACGCCGGAAGATACCATTGAAAAGTGCATGGCCATCATGACGGACAAACATATCCGGCATCTTCCTGTTGTAGAGAACAGTAAGGTACTGGGAATGGTCTCTATCGGTGATGTGGTAAACGGAATCATTGAGTCACAGAAAGAGACCATTGCCCATTTACAGAGTTATATTGCACAGTAAGAAGCGATCTTCAGCTACATTTCCAATTTCGGTAACGACCACCTGAATTTTACTGCCGCCAAACGGATCCCTATGATGGTTACAATGCTGATCAGGGCACTCCATATGTCCGGCAACGAAGTATATTTCAATAATAAATAAACCAGGGCTCCTGCGATGCAGGCAGTGGCATAAATTTCCTTGCGGAATATCTGGGGTATTTCATTTATTAATGTATCCCGTATCACACCTCCCATCACAGCGGTGAATAATCCCATGACCACGGCGGCGAGGGGAGCCACATCCAGGGCAAGCGCTTTTTCCATACCGATGATGGTATAGATGGCGATGCCGATGGAGTCGAATACCAACAGGATCTTCGGGATCTTGTGCAGTTGCTTTCTGAGGATGACCATCAGCAGGATACCGGCTGTAATGGCTATGAGATAGTTATTATCTGCCACCCAGGCAATGGGATGGGCCCCCAGGATGATGTCTCTTAACGTACCACCACCCACCGCCGTTGCAAAGGCAGTGAAGCTGATACCAAAAAGATCCTTGTACAGGTTTTTATCCAATGCGGCAAAGGCCCCCGACATGGCAAACATTACCACGCCAAAGAGATTGAAATAATAACTGATCATGGAAATAAATTTTGCGAAAGGTACTAAACAAAACCCCGGCCTGGGCGGAAGAAAATGTTCATTTGATCCATGGTCAGACCATGCGTCAGACCACGCCTGCCAGCTCCAGGCTGCGCCTGCTTATCTTTTTATAATCGATGTTTTCAATGACCGGCTCGGGGCAACCGATCAGCGATACGCCTTCCTGCTTCCACCAATCCCCTGTAAATAATTTATTGGCATGTATCACGGCAATAAGCCAGCTATGACGGAACCCGTTATGCCATTCTTCGATCCACTCAAGATCATCCTTGTTTATCTTGCTGATGTCATCGGTGCTGATAAATACCTTTAAATAAAAGTCGTTGCCAAGTTGTGTGTCTGTTTGGTGATGGATCTTTTTGTATTCGTACTTATAATTGTACCGTAAGGCAGAAATATCACTTAATACTGCAGAGGCAGTAGGGAACGCACCTGCGCCCTTTCCTTTGAAGAAATGCTTATCGGCAAATGTGCTTTCCGTAGTAAGGGCATTGAATTCATTCTCTACATGGTACAGGTCGTCTTTGGGGGTTACAAACTGCGGCAGTACAAAAGCGGCTAATTTACCATTGCTTAGTTTTTTTGCATTGGCTACCAGCTTGATGCTGTACTTTTTTTCTTTGGCTACAACGGCATCGGGCAGGCTGATGCTCTCAATGCCGTTGAAAATAAATTCGGGCGGTTTTGCGATCACGCCAAAGGAGTGGGCCAATAAAATGCTGAGTTTGTTTGCTGCATCAAAACCCCCGATATCCAGTTTGGGATTGCTTTCGGCAAAACCAAGCTGCTGGGCCTTCGATAAGGCTTCCCTGAATTCCAGTTGTTCTTCCAGTATTTTGGTAAGGATGAAATTGGTGGAACCATTGATGATACCTCTTATGGATTTTAAGAGATCATTGTCGTAGTATTCTTCCAGGTTACGAACGATGGGCATACTGGCGCAGCAGGCGGCTTCGTACAGGAAAGCCGTTTTATGTTTTTGCTGAAGCCCCAGCAGTTCCTCAAAATGCTCAGCGATCATTTTTTTATTGGCGCTTACCACGGCCTTACCATTTTGCAAAGCTGTTTTTACGATCTCAAAAGCGGCATCTGCATCATCGATCAGTTCAACGATCACATTGATGCTTTCGTCATTTAAAAGAACAGATGCATCTGTGGTGAAGTTCTCTGCGGCGATCGCTCTTTTCTTACCGGGATCTTTGATGCATATCTTTTTTATGGATGACTGCAGGGTAGGAGTGTAGTGCAGCACATCGTAAAGGCCTTTGCCTACCACGCCGAAGCCGAAGAGGCCGATGGTTAGCTTATCCGTTGATCCGGTTATCTGTTGATCTGTTAATTGGTTAATTGGTTGATTCGTTGACAAGTTCTTTGAATTTAAAAATGTTCAATAAAGATTACATGCACAAGAGTGCGATCCTTCGGCTTTGCTCAGGATAAACTTCACGATGCCGGGTTATGCACTGATGCTGGTAACAAGATCTTTCTTTGTTTCTTTAAGCTTTGAGAAAGTTTGTTCCAGGTCAGTGATCAGGTCTTCTACGTCTTCGAGTCCCACGCTAAGGCGGATAAGGCTGTCGGCCACACCGGCGGCTCTTCTTTTTTCAGCGGGAATGCTTTTATGCGTCATTTGAGCCGGGTGACAAAGCAGGCTTTTTACACCGCCTAAACTTTCGGCCAGTTTAAAATATCGGGTGTTGCTTACAAAGGCAGTAGCTGCTTCTTCGGTATCTTTTTTTAAAGAGAAGGAAACGATGCCGCCAAATCCTTTGCTTTGTTTTTTTGCAATCTCGTGGTTGAAATGTGTTTTTAAACCGGGATAGAATACTTTGTCAACAGCAGGATGTGTTTCCAGAAACTCCGCAACAGCCTGGGCATTACGGCAATGCTGCTGTACACGAAGATGTAGTGTTTCAATGCCACGTATCACCAGCCAGCTGTCGAAGGGAGCCAGGATGGCACCGCTGGCATTTTGAATGAATTTTATTTTTTCGCCCAGTTCTTTTTCTTTGGTAATTACCAGTCCTGCTATGAGGTCACTGTGGCCGCCCAGGTATTTGGTGGCGCTGTGCACTACAATATCAGCTCCCAGCGAAAGAGGTTGTTGTAAGGCGGGTGATGCAAAAGTATTATCCACGCAAAGTAAACAGGAATGGGCTTTTGCGATCTTAGCGATCGCTTCTATATCGCTCACTTTTAATGTTGGGTTGGTGGGTGTTTCCAGCCAGATGAGTTTTGTATTAGGAGTAATGGCATTGAAAACATTTTCCGCATTGGTAGTATCCACATAATTCACGGTGATGCCGAACTTTTCATAGATATGGGTGAAGAGACGGAAGGCACCGCCATAGATATCATCTACCGCCAGTATCTCATCACCGGTTTTTAAAAGTTTAACAACCGCATCAATGGCAGCCAGGCCGCTTCCGAAAGCAATGCCTACTGTTCCTTTTTCCAGTTGGGCGATGATGCTTTCCAATGTTCCTCTTGTTGGATTGTTACTGCGGGCATAATCATAGCCCTTGTTCACACCGGGGGCCTCCTGCACATAGGTACTGGTTTGATAAATGGGCACACTGATGGAACCGGTTAAAGGATCTACGGGAATGCTGTGGATGAGTTGTGTTGCGTTGCTCATGATAAGAATGTTTTTTTGGTTTATGAAATTTCTTACCAGGAGAGGAGAAAATAATTACCGGAGGAAATTTTTTTATAACCCCTGTCGAAGTTTGTAACTGCCGACAGGGCATAAAAAAAGCTCATCCGATAAATCAGATGAGCTTTAATATTTTGAAATACTATTTTAAGCTTTGGATCTGACTTATCTGTCCCGATGCTTCGACATGCTCAGCACTACGGGATGGAATTGGCACCTTTCCATGAACTGAATCACGGTAGGTTGTCAAGGCTTCATCGGGCCATTACCCTCTGCCTTTCTTGATAAGTGATAATTAAAGAACTGTTGCAAATATACAGGCGGAAATTTTAAATTGCCAAATAAAAAATAAAGTAAAATTCCAACCTGTTTGTTAAATACAAGCCTGTAAAGGATTTTGGGCTGAAAATTATTTTATGTTCTTTGCCATCCATTCGGCCTGGGAACCGGCAGATTGTTCCATACTTATCATTTCCGCGATCTTTTCCTGGCCCTTAATGATGGATTTGGTTACCATACTGTGTTCGATGGCTTCATCTTCCTTTATGCCCAGGAGTTTGATCATGGGTATCACTTTGTCGCTGCCAAAATGTTTGAACAGGGGTTCATCCAGGGCGCTGAAAACAACGATTTTTTCTTTCTCCCAGTTCTTTACAAGTTCCAGCTCTTTTGTGTGCAAGGGGTAATGCTCCACAAACACGGGCTTCTTATCTGCCAGTTTTGAGGCATGCACATGTTTTGTTTCCATCACCAGGTTCTCATTCAGGCCCTGTTGCCTGAAAAAATCTTTGAATATTTTGGCTGTTTCGGGGAACCAGCAGATGAACAGCGAACCCGGCTCATTCCTTGCCAGGTTGGCACAGGCATTCATTTTGGCTGCGGTGCTCACGTAGGCACGGTCTGCAAAAACATGGCCATCTGCGGCCTCTTCTTTCTTTCCGAATAAATTAAAAAGCATAGGTGAAATTGAACTGCAAACTTACACAACAATACCGCCCTCAACAAATCAGCAATCAATTTGTTTGTATCTTTAGGCTAAGTAAGTACACATGGCGAAAGTAAAGAAGGCTTCACGGGAAGAAGTTATTTCCAACGATTTTATTGAAGTATTCGGCGCAAGGGAACACAACCTTAAGAACATTGATATTAAAGTGCCGAAGAATAAGCTGGTGGTGTTCACCGGTGTAAGTGGCAGCGGAAAATCTTCGCTGGCATTTGATACCATTTATAACGAAGGGCAACGGCGGTATATGGAAAGTTTCAGTGCCTATGCCCGGCAGTTTGTAGGCGATATGGAGCGGCCGGATGTAGATAAGATCACCGGTCTGTCTCCTGTGATTTCCATTGAACAGAAAACAACTAATAAAAATCCTCGAAGCACCGTAGGCACTGTTACCGAGCTCTACGATTTCCTGCGTTTGTTGTATGCAAGGATAGGAGAAGCCTATAGTTACAACACCGGTAAAAAGATGATCAAGTTCAGTGAAGAAGAAATTGTAAGCAACATCTTTGAACGGTTTGAAGGAAAGAAGATAAGCCTGCTGGCTCCTGTTGTGCGGGGAAGAAAAGGGCATTACCGGGAATTGTTTGAAGACCTGCGCAAAAAGGGATATTTAAAAGTAAGGGTGGATGGGGAAGTGATGGACCTGAAGCCCCGTATGCAGGTTGACCGGTATAAGATACACGATATCGAACTGGTGATCGACCGGCTGGCTTTAACGGATGAAATGAGACTGCGGCTGAGCCAGAGTGTTCAGAAGACATTGCAGTTAGGGAAGGACCTGATGTTTCTTCTGATCAATGATGATAATAAGATTATTCAGTACAGTAAACAACTGATGTGTGAAGATACCGGCATCAGCTACGAGGAACCTTCGCCCAATGCATTTTCTTTTAATTCTCCATATGGCGCCTGCCCAACCTGCAAGGGCCTGGGTAATATCTATACCATCGATATGGAGGCCGTATTGCCGGATACAACCCGGAGTGTAAAAGAAGGCGCCATCATTCCGTTGGGTGAAGAAAGAGAAGCGAGTGTATTTCAGCAAGTAGTTGCGTTCTCAAAAAAACATAAGATCAACCTGGATAAGCCGGTGAAGGATCTTCCCAAAACGCAACTCGACCTGCTTTTGTATGGCGATCTGAATATCAATCCTGCATTGGAAATGGACCTGAGCGATGAAACGGTTCCGGCAGAGTACACCGGAAGCTATGAAGGCATTATTCCCATGCTCAAGCGCTGGTTCAGTTCTCCCTACAGCAATGAAGCATTGCGTACCTGGGTGGAAAAATACATGGTGCTGGCAACCTGTGGTACCTGCAATGGCACCAGGTTGAGGAAAGAAAGTCTCTGGTTCAAAGTAGATAAACGGAATATTGCCGACCTCGGACAAATGAACCTGGATAACCTGGCTGCCTGGTTCGACGGTATTGAATTAAGATTGAATGATAAACAAAATACCATTGCTAAAGATGTGTTGAAGGAAATACGGGAACGGCTGCAGTTCTTGCTGGATGTGGGGCTTACTTATCTTTCACTGAACCGGCCTTCTAAAACCCTCAGTGGCGGTGAATCGCAGCGGATAAGGCTGGCTACACAGATCGGTTCACAATTGCAGGGCATCACGTATATTTTAGATGAACCGAGTATTGGCCTTCATCAACGGGATAACCAACGCCTGATAAGCGCTTTGAAAAACCTGCGG
Organism: Ferruginibacter sp.; assembly: GCA_035328475.1. Taxonomy (GTDB): domain Bacteria; phylum Bacteroidota; class Bacteroidia; order Chitinophagales; family Chitinophagaceae; genus Ferruginibacter. The sequence goes on along the minus strand of DAOLIP010000042.1, from coordinate 14,658 downwards.
GATATTGGCAACAGTGTATTGGTGGTAGAACATGATAAAGACATAATGCTGGCATCCGATTACCTGGTGGATATTGGCCCCATGGCCGGTAAACACGGGGGAGAGATCGTGGCGCAGGGCACTCCGCAAACGATACTGGATTCTGAATCTGAAACAGCAAAATATCTTTTAGGAAAGAAAAGGATCGAAATACCAAAAGAAAGAAGAAAGGGGAACGGAAAATTCATTGAACTGAAAGGAGTGAAAGGAAATAATTTGCAGGAGGTGGATGTGAAATTCCCATTGGGCAAACTCATACTTGTTACAGGGGTAAGCGGAAGTGGTAAATCGACCCTGATCAATGAAACGCTATATCCGCTGCTGAGCAAATACTGTTATAACTCGAAAGCAAACCCGCTGCCTTATAAAACAATAAAGGGACTTGAGCAGATCGATAAAGTGATCGAGATTGATCAAAGCCCGATCGGCCGCACACCCAGGAGCAATCCTGCAACCTATTGCGGCTTCTTTACCGATATAAGAACCTTATTTGCTTCTGTTCCCGAAGCAAAGATCAGGGGATATACGGCAGGTCGTTTTTCATTCAACGTAAAGAGTGGCCGCTGTGATGTGTGTGAAGGAGGAGGCATGCGTGTGATCGAAATGAATTTTTTGCCCGATGTATATGTGCATTGCGAAAAATGCAATGGCAGAAGATACAACCGGGAAACACTGGAGATACGCTACAAAGGGAAGTCCATAAGCGATGTGCTGGACATGACCGTGGATGAATCCGTGGAATTTTTCCAGCCTGTGCCATTTATCTACCGTAAACTAAAAGTGCTGCAGGATGTGGGCCTGGGTTATATCACGCTTGGGCAAAGTGCTGTTACACTCAGCGGGGGAGAGGCACAACGTGTGAAGCTGTCAACCGAGCTGGGCAAAAAAGATACGGGTAAAACATTTTACATACTTGATGAACCCACTACGGGACTTCATTTCCAGGATATACAACACCTGCTGGAAGTGATTAATAAGTTAGTTGACCGGGGTAATACGGTACTGGTGATCGAACACAATATGGATGTGATCAAAGTAGCAGATCATATCATCGATATCGGGCCTGAGGGAGGAGACGGTGGTGGAAAGCTTTTGTTTGAAGGAGTTCCGGAAGAGCTGGTGAAAGTGAAAGAAAGCTTTACCGGAAAGTTTTTGCAGGCTGAGTTAAAATGAAAAATCCATGTCTCATAACCATGGATTTTTATTTTGGGTCATAAAGGAAGTGTAAATGATGTCAACGAAGTTTAAGATTGTGGTTTCAGGGGTAATCTGCGGATATTAAAATATCCATAGCTATCCTTGGGGGTTCGCTTCTGTTGTATCATCGTACACTTACAAAGTTTACAATGCTATTTGAATATCTGTATTACCAGTAACAGGCAGGTGGTGAATATCACCGCTGCTTTATATGTTCCCGGGGTCATTTGAAAATTATTACTCATAGTATATTGGATATTGATCTTTTTAATCTTTTTAATATACAGCCGGACACCTGGTTTGTCTGGCAGCCCTTCTTGCAAAAGAACTTTCATATATCGGCCCCAGCCTGATACCTGCTTTTACCACAAGGGAGAAATACGTATCGGAATCCTTAAGATCGCCCCGCTGTGTTCCTGCAGGATACCTGGTCATTCCGGGCCAGATGATCCCTTTCGCTTTGTCTGATAATTTATATGCCAGCGTCGCTTCCTGCGTAGTCAGGTATTTGCTGTAATACGAAGGATCGATGTACCGCTGGCTTACATCATCGATGTAGTCGGTAAAGGTTTTGCGGTATAAAAGTTCCATGCTCACATTGATCCTGTCTGACGCAAAATATTTTAAACCGGCACCAAAAGGAATATTCATCTGTGTGAGCTTGTAAGGTTTGCTGTAAGGATATTCGGGCATACCCTGTCCTTCCAAACGAAGGGGGTGCAGGTAATACCAGCTTTTGTTTCCGGCTGCATCGGTGAGTGAACCTTGCGGGTTGAAATGGAATACACCAATTCCTCCAAGGGCATAAGGTCTTAATCTTGGTTCGTATTCTGAATTGCGGTTAAATAGCATGGTAGGGAAAATCTCGATGGCCAGGTAACCTTCCAGTACGTTTGTTTTAAAATCAAGGTTACGCTGCTTGCGCCAGAGCTCATCAATACCGGTTGTATTAATAATCCCGTCATCACCTTCCAGGTAAGTATAATCAGCAGCAAGCCTGAGACCGATCCAGTTTTTAGGATATACAGTAACGAATACACCTTTCATGAACTTGGTGAATTCAAAATTCATATCCTTTAAGTTATTGGTTCCTTTACCGGAATTACCACCGAGGTCGCCTAAAAAGAAACTGGGACCAAAATTGAAACCCACTTCCCATTTAACTTTTTCGCCGAAGAGTAAGGCTTGTGCATTTGATGTAGTGTGAACAAAGAAGCAGATAAGCAGAGCGATCAGGCTCTTTCCCACAAGCTTAGGTAAATTTGGTTTCATTAGAAATCAGATTTAGTCTTTCGACAGGTAATTGGATTATTTTGCTGGGTTAAAATGATATCACTGTAAAAAATGCAGGATAAAATCTAAAACCACATAAATGTAAACGGGAAACAATTCCCGTTATTGCCTGATGTGAACAAATTATTTGCTGAGGATCATCTCGATATGGGGGATACCGTCTTCCAGGTATTGGGCACTGGTTTGCCGGAAGCCGAGCGACTGGTAAAAGCGGGTAAGATAGAGTTGGGCCCCGATCTTTATTTCGGCACAGTTAAACAGGCCAAAAGCCCTGCTGATGCTTTCTTCCATCAGTTTCCGGCCGGCGCCTGTTCTCCGGTACCGGGGCGAAGTGACCACCCTGCCAATACTGGCCTCCGTAAATGCAATGCCCGGGGGTATTATGCGGGTATAAGCCACCAGGTTTACCCCGTCCCAGCCGGCCAGGTGCCAGCACCCGCAATCCTTACCATCGGCATCCTGGTACACACAGTTTTGCTCTACCACAAACACTTCATTCCTCAACTGCATGATGGCATACAGCTCCGCAGTTGATAACTCCTCAAATCTTTTAAATACCCAGGCAAGCGGCATCGTCAATGTTGTTTTAAATAAGGTAATATTTCATTCACCGATACCGGTTTTTGCTGGTCGTCAATTTCAATGACAATACAATAGCCATTGGCTCCGCCTGCCCTTTTTAAAGCATCCACCAGCTTTTGCTGATCGCTTTCCACTCTTCTTCCGTCAACCTCACTCCATATTTCTTTGCTGCATAAACAGCCTTCTGTGGGAGTAAGCGGATAGTAGGGCTGATTGATATAGTAACCCGGGTTTACCGTGGTTCCATGCGCTATTATTTCAGTGCGGCCTGCCTTACTGGCAAAGAACGATTCGTAAAGCGGGAGGTATTCTTTTAAAGGTTCGGGTATCAGTTTCTTATATACGTCTTCCGACCAGGTAGAATCTGAAACACCCATTTCGTTAAAAAAATTCTGCGGACTTGTTTCATAAGGCATCAGTAACTGGATATTGGTGGTAGGACCAATGGCCATGCTCTTACTTATATCGAAGCCGGTGATGCGAAATATGCCCTGGGGTGTATTGCCATTCGTTAAATAAAAAGGCAGGTTGCTGAGGCTTCTCGCCAGTTGGGGAACAGAAAAGATATGGCCGTTCTTATCCGTAATAAAATTTCCATTCCGTTCTCTTACAAAAGCCATCCCCGGATGGTTCCGGTTCTTGCGTTGAAAACTGATGAGAAGTGTTTGGCCAGGAAGGGCATTTTTCAAATTAGTAATGAGCCATCCCAGGCTTTCTTTTTCTGAATAGCCTTTGATCAACCCGGTAAGTAAGCCATAATAAAAAGGAACATGCCTGTCCTTATCCGCCCGTTTTGAAAAGATCTGAACCACTTTGGTCCATGCATTGGGATCGTTGCCCGCTGCCAGGTAATGTTCGGCTGCCATGGCAAATATCTTGGGGTCACTGGTCTTGCGCATTAATTTTTCTGCCACATCAATAAACTTGCCCTTGTAGTTTGCATACGCCATTTCCAACAGTGCCCGCTGAAAATCAATACTTCTTTTTTCGATGGAATCAAATGCGTGTTTGATCTTATTGTCTACCCAGGCAGACCGGTAAGTGGTTAGTTCTATTGCCAGGAAAGCATCCATCCAATACTCTTCTGTTATACTATTTAACGGGTGCGACAGATTTTTGGTGATGCTGTTATTGATAAGGTTGCTGTATTCTTTTGTCCGAACCGACTTCACCGCGTTTTTAGCATAGAGCAAACTATCCTTTTGTGCAACTGCTGCAGGGCAGAAGAAGAATAAACTCAACAGGTACAGGTAAGCGGTGTTTTTCATTGCTGCAAAGTAAAATAAAAAATCATCCCGCAGGCAGGATGATTTTCAAAACTTATTCAGAAATGAATTTTATGGAACGTTTGCTGCCAGGAATGCCTGTATCTTATTATAGGCATCCGTGTAAGTAGCCGCATTCCAATCACCATGTCCGCCCGTTGGATACAGCACGTATTCATTAACAACGGATGCTGTTGTCAGTTTATTCTTTAAAGCCAGTGATTGTGTGGTGGCATTCACCAGCGGGTCTGCTCCTCCCTGTATAATAATGGTAGGGCAGGAAGCGGCACTGACATAGGTAACCGGACTCGATTGCTGGTACATGGATAGATTGGATGTTGGGGTGCCGCCCAGTAAAAGTGCAATAGCAACCGATGGGTAGGAACCGGGATTATTATGCATGTCAACCATATCGGCGGGTCCAAAAAAGTCTACCACGGCTTTTATTTTTACCGGACTGTTATATTTATATGCATGCAACAGTGATAAATGCCCCCCAGCACTTGCTCCCAGCAAAACAAATTTATCGCTCACCAGGTAAGAGCTTCGGTTTCCATAAATAAATTCAACGGCTGCTTTCACATCCAGTTCCTGCGTAGGGAAAAGATTGGCAGGCCAGGCGGCCAGGCGGTAGTTGATATTAAAGATGGCATAATCCGGAAGGCGTTTTTTCAGGGTATCGACCATGAGGGTGAAATCATTCTTATCTCCCTGGGTCCAGCCGCCACCGTGAATGAGAATGATGGCCCTGGTAGCGGTTACTGTGCGGTTGGCGGGCAGGTAGATATCCATCTTTTGCAGGGGATCGGTGCCGTACGAAACATTTAAGATCGTTTTGGCGGCAATGGGGTCGGTTCCACCGGTGCCTGAATCGTTTTTTGTACAGGAAGCAAGGAACAGTAAAAAAGAAAGTGAAACAAGCAGGGATGTTTTCAGCTTCATAAAATGTTTTTTGAAACTGAAAAATAAGGATAATATCCCTAAGAAGATCATAAAATACCTCAGGCTATTTTCTGCATCAGGGTAAGGCGTTTGTAAATACTTTCCTCAATTTCAATCAGTTCAAAATGGCTGCCTCGCTCTACTACTTCACCGTCCTGAAGTATCAATATCTCATCGGCTTCTTTAATGGTGCTCAGGCGGTGCGCTATCACCAATGTTGTTCGTCCCTGCATCAGGTTATTCAATGCATCCTGTACCGTTTTTTCCGATTCGGTGTCCAGCGCAGAAGTGGCTTCATCCAGGATCAGTATTGCCGGGTTTTTAAAAACAGCCCGTGCAATGCTGATGCGTTGGCGCTGGCCACCCGATAAACGGATACCCCGGTCGCCGATATTCGTTTGATAACCATTTTCGGTTTCCATAATGAATTCATGTGCATTGGCGATCTTAGCTGCCCGTATCACATCTTCTTCACGGGCATCGGGTTTCCCTAAAGCGATATTGTTGAAAATACTGTCGTTAAAAAGGATCACATCCTGTGTAACAAAGCTCATCTGGCTTCTTAATGATTCCATGGTATAGTTACGGATATCTTTTCCATCAATGCGGATGCTGCCTGATGTTACATCGTAAAAACGGGGCAGCAGATCGGCAATGGTTGACTTACCCACGCCTGACGGACCAACCAATGCAAGCGTCTTTCCTTTTTCAAGTGAGAAGCTGATGTTTTGCAGAACAGGTTTGTCAGAATAGCCAAAGCAGACATTATTGAATTCAATTTCTTTTTTAAAAGATCTCAGGGCAATTGCATTGGGATGATCGTCCACTTCAATCTTTGTATCCAATACTTCCAGTATCCTCTTTCCCGATGCTTCGCCACGCTGGATATTGGCCAATGCCACCACCATGGCTTTGGCCGGCCTGATCACCTGCGAGAAGATGGCAATGAACGCAATGAATTCGCTGGCCTGCAGGCTGCCCGGCGTATTCATTCCCTGGTTCTGTAAGATCATAGAGCCGCCATAAATTAAAATACCCGCCACCACGATCACGCCCGATACTTCTGAAAATGCAGGCGCCAGTTCCCGTCTTTTAAAACCCTGTAAACTGGCTCTTCGGTAGAAATCATTTTCCCGGCTGAATCTTTTCAAAATAAAACCCGTAGCATTGAACGAACGGATGATACGCATCCCCATCAGGCTTTCATCAATGATGGTGAGCAGACGGCCAATAGAGGATTGCATATCGGAAGCTTCCTTGCGCAATCTTTTTGTAACCAGGGCAATGCCGATGGCCGATATGGGAATGATGAGCAGGGTGAATAAGGTGAGTTTTACAGAAATACTGAACAAGGCAATAAAATAAGCGATCATCATGTACGGCTCCTTGAACAATACTTCCAGTGAATTGGCTGCCACTGCTTCAATTTCAAAAACATCCGAATTCATCCGGGAGATAAGGTCGCCTTTATGCTCTTTGGTAAAATAACCCATGTGCAGGTGATTCATCTTCTCAAAGATGGCTTCCCGTATCCGTTTCACTAAAAGCGTTCTGGAGTTTATCATACTGCGCTGCGCCAGGTAGCGGAACAAATTGGTAAGTACAACCGCCCCTACGATCAATGCCGCCATGAAATACAGGGCATACACAGGCTTCATGGTTTTCAAATGATATACCTGGTAATAGAAGAGATCTTTAAAATAAGAGGCGGAAAAAGAGAAATCGGGCGCTGCCGCATATTGCTTCATGCTCTCCGCTGTATTGTGGTCAAACAGGAAATTGAGCAACGGAATGAGCAGGGCGAACTGAAACACGCTGAAGAATGCAGCGATGAGTGTGAAAACAAAAAAGGGAATGACAAAATACCGGTAAGGTTTTGCAAACTTCATCAAACGGCGGTAGGTCTTCATTGGTTGTTTATATTTCAGTAAAGTGAACGGTATATTTTCCAGTATTCAATGGCGGCGTACTCCCAGCAGTATTCTTTTCCCTTTTTTATGATGTCTTCCTGCATGTTGAACCGCTTGTATTGTTTCATCCCCGAAAAAAAGGTCTCCTGCATCAGCGTTTCAGAAAAATCTTTAAAGTAGAAAGCAACATTGCCGCCTATTTCCGGCAGTGCCGATCTGTTTGATAAAAAAAGCGGTTTACCTACCGACATCGCTTCGGCCACGGGCAAACCAAAACCTTCGGCCATGGAGGGGAAGGCAAAAGCATAACAGTTATTGAAATACCACGACTTTTCGTTTTCATTCACCTGTCCAACCAGGTTGATGTTCTCCGAAATGCCCATCCTGCCTGCTGTGTCCATAATATGACGGCAATATGCTGCATCGTCTTTTCTTCCGGCGATCACCAGTTCAATGTCATTATTCCTGCTTACCAATGGTAACAAAGTATGAAAATTCTTTTTTCTGTTAATGCTGCCCAACGAAAAAATGAACGGACGGGCAGGTTTATACGAGTGCTGTTCCAATGCAGGGGCCTTTAAAGAATTGGAACCATTGTAGATCATATGAACAGGTTTGTTCCTGATATCGCAATAGAAATTTACATCATTACGGCTGTGTTCGCTTACACAAATGATCACATCAGCCCGGTCAACCAGTTTTTGTATGCGTGACAGGTATCGTTGTTTTTTCCAGGCGGGTTTTGAATCATCGTGTAGGTAATTCAGGTCGTGAACAGTAAGTACTACTTTGATATCCTTATTCCGGAAAGGTACATAATCGCTGTCCTGGTGAGTGGCATGCCAGATGTTGTATCCCTTCAGTGCGGGCATGAAGAATTTGTGCAGTTCTGTCTGCAGGATATGATCACAATCCTGGCCAAAAAAACCGGACGTGCCATGCGGACTGTAAAAATTGACCTCTTCCATTCCGGGTATATTTTGTTTTTTCAGGTGATTGCCGAGATTGAGGCAATAATGAAACAAGCCGGTGTTTTCGTACTTCATTCTTTCGCAGTCAAAGATGATCCTGTTCGTCATGGTTATTTGGTAAATGATTTAATGTGCTCAGAAAATTAGAAATTTGAGTTCAGCCGGGGTATGACAAATGTCATGCTGTACTGTCTTCCTTGTCAGCCCCCCATACCAGTCAACCTAACCTATATTCAAATTACTATTCAATAATTTTACATCCGGTATGAGTGTGGCTGAATGGGTATAAAACCCGGCTGAACAGGAATTATAACAAACTAAAAGCCTCGTATGTATAAGATCACACTGGATTGCGACCTGATGCGCTACCGGGATTCCGGTCTTTACCACTATTGTCTTAACCTGGGCAGTTATGTTAAGGAAGCATTGAATAGAGAGTCGGAAGGCCGAATTGTTTTTTACATTCCACCGGCAGAACGAGGGTCATTTGGCAATGATGCCCATTGCATCATTGAAAAGAAATGGCACCTGAAGTTCTTCAAGCCTTTTTTATGGGATTGCGATATCTGGCATGCCCCTTTTCAGTCGGGCCGGATTATTGTACCGCCTAAAAATAAACGGGTAAAGGTGTTACTGACCATTCATGACCTTAATTGCCTGCACGAAGGAAAATCCCCAAAAGAGCAACGGGAAAGCCTGAACAAAACACAGCGGCTGATTGACCGGGCTGATGCCATCGTCTGCATTTCGCATCACTGCAAGTCGGACGTACTTACACACATGGAAACGGGAAACAAACCGGTACATGTTATTCATAACGGCACACACAATGTTACGGTTCCGCCACCGGCTCCTGCGGGATATATGCCGGTGTATCCGTTTATCTTCAGTATGGGTTATGTGAACCCGAAGAAGAACTTTCATACCCTGGTGCCGCTTTTAAAGAACAAGGAAATTGAACTGGTAGTGGCGGGTAAATTGGATGATGCGGAATATGTGAACAGCATGCGGATACAGGCACGAAAACTAGGCGTGTCTGAACGGCTGCATATTCTGGGCCCGGTATCGGAAGAAGATAAAGCATGGTATTTTAAGAACTGCATGGCCTTTGCGTTGCCCTCGCTGGCAGAGGGTTTTGGGGCACCGGTGGTGGAAGCGATGAAATTCGGAAAGCCGATCTTTTTGTCCAATCTTACTTCTTTGCCCGAGATCGGGTCGGATGTTTCTTTTTATTTCAACAGTTTTGAACCGGATCATATGCAGCAGGTTTTCAGTGAAGGGATGTTCGAATATCAACGCAACGGTTTGGCAAAAAGGGTCGAGGCAAGAGGCCATGAATTCGGTTGGCACGAAAAGGCAATGGATTACCTGAAGGTTTACCGGTCATTATTGTAAAATGAAAAATGGATTTCTATGCAAACAAGAACAGCCCCTCAAAAATGGAACACTTCACTGATCTATGATTTTGGCAAAAGACGATCGGAGTTATGTAAGGCCAAGGATTACCACGCCGGTTGGTTTAGATACTGGTGCGACCAGTTGGGCGAAACACCCAACTTTCACCGCAAGCAATGGGAATTTGTTTTTGTGATGCAGGCATTATGGGAACGGGGTTGTATTGCTGAAGGGAGAAAAGGATTGGTGTTTGCTGTTGGCAGTGAACCGCTGCCGGCTATGTTCGCCAGCTTTGGATGCAGCATCCTGGCTACCGATATTTTCCCGGAAAAAGGAATAGCAATGGGTTGGGAAAACGGTAACCAGCTTTGCTTTGGTGTGGAATCACTGAATACCCGGAAACTTTGCGATGAGGCAGATTTTAAAAGGCTGGTAAGCTACCGGCCGGTTGATATGAACGACATACCGGCAGACCTCATAGATTTTGATTTCAACTGGAGCAGTTGTTCTTTTGAACACCTGGGAACCCTGGGAAAGGGATTTGAATTTTTAAAGAATCAACTAAAGACATTGAAGCCCGGTGGCTGGGCGGTGCATACAACAGAGTTTAATGTTTCTTCCAATGACGAAACACAGGAAAATAATAACACGGTCATTTACCGGCAGCGTGATATCGAATACATCGTTAATGAATTGAGGAAAGATGGACATTTTGTAGAGGAACTCGATTTTTCTATGGGAGGATTGCCCGAAGATTTTGCAGTAGATACCGAACCGCATCAACAGAAGATACATTTAAAACTACAGGTTGATAAGTACGTGGTTACTTCCATCGGGCTGATCATTCAGAAGAAAAAATAAACAGGTATTTAGTATTTGTATTTATCCTTCCACAGCAATTTTAAAAATTTCCGCAATTCTTCTTCCCGTAAATTTTTGCCGGGCTGGTAAAAAGAAGTGCCGCTTATTTCGCCGGGCAGGTATTCCTGTGCCGAGAAATTGTTATCGTAGTTATGTGAATACTCATAGCCTTTGCCATAGCCCTCTCTTTTCATCAGCTTGGTAGGAGCGTTGCGAATGTGTAAGGGAACGGAAAGGTCACCGTGTTCCTTTACGGCGCTCAGAGCGGCGCCGATAGCGGTTGTGGCGCTGTTGCTTTTAGCGCTGCTGGCCAAATAAATGGCGCATTGCGACAGAATCAGTTGCGATTCGGGATAACCAATTTTATTAACGGCATCAAATGTTGCATTGGCAAGTAACAGCGCATTGGGATTGGCATTGCCTATGTCTTCACTCGCCAGTATGAGCATTCTTCGTGCAATGAACTTTACGTCTTCACCGCCTTCGATCATTCGGGCCAGCCAGTACACAGCTGCATTAGGGTCGCTGCCGCGGATGGATTTGATGAAGGCGGAAATGATATCGTAATGCTGTTCGCCTTTTTTATCATAAAGGGCAATGCGTTGCTGGGCAATCTCCATAACAACGTCATCGGTAATTACCGCGTTGCTGCCCAACGAATCCGTCACCAGTTCCAACAGGTTCAATAATTTCCTGGCATCGCCGCCGGAAATATTGATCATCGCTTCGGTCTCTTTCAGCTCTATCCTTTTTGTTTTCAGTACTTCGTCATTCTTTATTGCATGCTGTAATAAACTGGTAAGGTCTTTTTCATCCAGCCCTTTTAAAATATATACCTGTGTTCTGCTCAGCAAGGCGCTGTTCACTTCAAAAGATGGGTTTTCTGTGGTGGCGCCGATCAATGTGATGATGCCTTTTTCCACAGCGCCGAGTAAAGCATCCTGCTGGCCTTTATTGAAACGATGTATCTCATCAATGAATAAAATGACATTGCTTTGTTTTTTGGCGAGATCGATCACTTCCCTTACTTCTTTTACACCGGATGAGATAGCGCTTAGTGTATAGAAAGGAACCTTTAATGTATTGGCAATGATGTTGGCAATGGTGGTCTTACCCACGCCCGGCGGCCCCCACAGGATCATGCTGGGAACCTTGCCCTGCTCAATGGCTTTGCGTAAAATGCTTCCCTTGCCGGTAAGGTGCTGCTGACCCACCAGGTCATCCAGTGTGTTGGGGCGTAATCGTTCGGCGAGTGGAGGGAGAGAAGTCAAAATTAAAAATTAAGAATTCAAAATTAAGGGACTTCAATATACTCCGTGGGAATATTCCGGTAAAAATTAATTTTTCAGATCAAGTTTTATCTGCAACTCCGCAAACTGTTTGTCAGCAATACTAGCAGGTGCATCCAGCATCACATCTCTTCCTGCATTGTTTTTAGGGAAGGCAATAAAATCACGGATGGTTTCGCTGCCACCGAGAATGGAACAAAGCCTGTCGAACCCAAAGGCAAGGCCGCCATGCGGAGGTGCACCGTATTCAAAAGCACCCAGTAAGAAGCCGAATTTATGTTGCTGTTCTTCCGCATCCATACCTAAGGCCGCAAACATTTTTTCCTGTAACTCTCTTTGATAGATACGGATAGAACCACCGCCGATCTCGTTTCCGTTAAGCACCATGTCGTATGCATTGGCTTTAATACCGGCATAAGGATGTTCCAGGTATTTATCTAAATTTTCCACCCTGGGCGAATTGTTGATCATTATCTCAACATCCGAAGGTTTGGGACTGGTAAACGGATGATGTCTTGCCACCCAGCGGCCGGCACCGCCACCGTCCTGGTCTTCCAGTGCAAATTCAAACAACGGGAAGTCGAGTACCCACAATAATTTGAATTCATCATTTTTTCTCATACCCAGTTTATCGGCCATATACATGCGCAGGTCACTGCTGGCTTTTCTTGTTCTTTCTTCTGCACCGGCAAGAATTAAAACCAGGTCGCCGGCTTTGGCGTTGGCAGCAGCAGCGATCGCTTTTAGTTTGTCTTCGCTGTAAAATTTATCTACGCTGCTTTTAAATGTACCATCGGCATTGCATTTAATGAACACCAGTCCCTTCATGCCTATTTGCGGACGCTTTACCCATTCAGTCAGTTCATCGGTTTGTTTGCGGCTATATTCGCTGCAACCCGGCACAGCAATAGCGATCACCGTTTCGGCATCATTGAACACAGCAAACTCGCCGGCGATCAATGATGATATATTTTCTTTTGTCGGAAATGTGTGTGAAGGAAATTTCAGGTTGCATAGCTTCATGTCGAAACGGATATCCGGCTTATCGTTGCCATAGGTCCACATTGCTTCTTCCCAGGTCATGCGTTCCACTTTATCAGAGTAATCAATTCCTTTTACATCTTTGAATATCCGTTTTACCAGGCCTTCAAACATGTTTAAAATATCGTCCTGTTCTACAAAACACATTTCACAGTCTATCTGGGTAAATTCAGGTTGCCGGTCGGCACGCAGGTCCTCATCACGGAAACATTTTACGATCTGGTAGTAGCGGTCGTAACCACTTACCATCAGTAATTGTTTAAATGTTTGTGGACTTTGAGGCAGAGCATAAAACTGCCCGGGATTCATCCGGCTCGGTACCACAAAATCCCTGGCGCCTTCGGGAGTTGATTTAATCAGGAACGGCGTTTCAATGTCCATGAAATTATTTTCGTGTAAATAATTTCTTGTACTTCTGCCTACGGCATAACGAAGTTCTAAATTCTTTTTTACGGCGTTGCGGCGAAGGTCGAGGAAACGGTATTTCATCCGCAGGTCGTCGCCGCCATCGGTATCGTCCTGTATGGTGAAGGGAGGAACGGCCGATTTGTTCAGTATCTTAAATTCTGTAACTACGATCTCGATATCGCCTGTTGGAATATTTGCATTCTTACTGGTACGTTCATTCACGGTGCCTTTTACCTGCAACACAAATTCTCTTCCGAGGGGATTGGCATCCAGGTCGGCATTTAAACTTTCCGCAAATAATAATTGGGTGATGCCATAGCGGTCACGCAGGTCAACAAACGTAATGCTGCCGAATTTACGAACGGTTTGTACCCACCCGGCAAGGGTTACTTCTTTGGTCTTGTCTGCCAGTCTTAATTCGCCGCAGGTATGAGTTCTGTACATTCTGGAGTTATAAGTTATAAGTGATTAGTTATAAGTTGGCGGCAAAGATACGCTGTATCAGGGTTTTTGTGAAATGTAAGGATTTAGGGGAAGCTGTATGGCTGCTCCGCTTCTAACTGCCCAGTAAAGTGATACAGTACAAGAGTGCGACGCCTCTGAAGCATAATAGTAGTACAATAGCCGGGAACAAAATATTTTACATCGTCTCCACCACATTTTTGTGCATGGGCCTCCATATGATATAGTAGTAACCCAGCATTAAGATGCCCAGTACAAAGGGAATTATGGACAGGTGTTTATAGGTATATTCCGCAAAGAGGGGCCGGCTGTCGAACTCAAAGAATTCGCTGATCATCCAGTAAGCATTGGCGCTGATCCAGAATACGATGGCCACATTGTGGCAAACCTCACTCATCAGCTGCCGGGTTCTGATAGAGATGATAATGGCAATAAGAAGTGTGGGAAAGATCATGGCTATGCCCAATGGTTTCCAGATCATACACCAGCTGATGTCTTTGAATAACCAGAAAACAATGTGCAGGTTTTCCATTTTACGGAAACGGAGAGGGATGCTGTAGGTCTGTTTGTCCGGCATAAGCGTTATGAATTATGAGTGATATGTCATGAGTTAAAAATACAGAATTGCCTCGCAAAATAACTCATAACTTATCATTCATAACCCATAATTTATTTACTCCACATTCACCCTGATCCCTTCACTGTGACTTGTGAACTCCGGCGCATACATACGGCCTCACCCTCGTTCCCTCTCCAAAAGAGAAGGAGGCCGAACTTTGGTTTTTGTATCAGCGGTTGTAATTCAGCATTTCAACATTTTTACTTTATTCAACATTAACACGAATTCCCTCGCTGTGTGCTGTGAACTCCGGTGCATACATACATTGAATCGTGGTAATGCCATTGCTGAAATTACCGGCGTGGGTTACAAACATGGGGTATTCAAAAACATAACTGCCCCGGGCCAGCCAGCCAAAGAAAAAGTTGGTGCTGGCGTCCTTGG
>DAOLIP010000041.1:0-28974 GCA_035328475.1 Ferruginibacter sp. | reverse complement strand
GCGCCACCAGCCCACCGCGGTCACGAAGGCGAACATGCCGAACAGCGACGCCAGGAGGGATCTGTCAACTTCATGGCTACCGCCAGCATCCTGGGATATACATCATACCCATTATTGGCAATATTGTAATACCGGCGCCGCTCCAGCTCGGCTTCATCGCCCTTGAGATACCGGTTGATCACTTCCTGCACTTTATCATCAAAGGCCATCACCAGCATTTCATTGATGCGGTTTATTGCATCCGGGCTGCTTTCCATTTCTGCCAGCAATTCATTCAGTTTTGCAACGCCGTCTTTATCCTGCAAACTATCCCTGAGAGATCTCAGCATAATGACCGGGATATCTTTCGCTGTGTATCGGTCTAACCCCAGGCTATCGACAAATGATTCCAGTCCCTGGTTTTTCAGCAACAACAGGAAATAATCATCAGCCACCATCCCGTTGATGCTGGCATTGAAAACTACAGGCGCAGGGCTCAGTACAACATGCGCTGCAGAATCGAGGCTTGCCTGTGATCTTACCCGGGCTTCTTCTTCCATATCAACCCTTGCCAGTTCAAAATTATCGCCGCCCTTAAATACGGGGGTCTGTATTTTTCCTTCCTGTTTAAGCACGGGGTCGTTACTCATGTATTTTTGCAGGTAGTCTCTTATCTCTCCCATCGTTACAATACCGTCTTTGCTTTCATCGGCCAATCCCTTTAACCCATTCACCAGGTAATATGAGAAGATACCCCTGCCTCCTCCCCAATCTGCTTTTTCATTCGATAATTGATCGGCCTGGCTGGAAGCAATGCGTATCTCTTTTTCGGTTGCATTCAAAAGTTGTTGTCCTACCAACGCATTCACATTATCCCGGCCGGCCATCTTTCCCGAATGACAGGCATCGGTGATCAGCACTACTCTTGCTTCGGTCTTTGCTGACAAGGTATTGGCGATCTCGTTAAGAAACGTAACACTGAGCGACATGCCCACATAACTTTCTATCGGTGTATTGTAACAGATCAGGTAGGCGTTGTTAAACATGCTCATGCTTTCCAGGTCACCGTGGCCGGAGAAATAAAAGAACACCAGGTCATCCTTTTTGCAGGTTCGTGTGAGCCAGCGGATGGCCATGTGTACAGCACTTACCGTGGCGCCGGAGTCGGTGAGTAAGCGGATATTTTCTTTGGGAACAGAACCACCTGCTTTGGATTGAAGGAAACCGGCAAAGATGCCGGCATCGCGGTTGGCAAACTGCAGTTTGGGTACATCGGGATCCTGGTATTTGGAAACACCGATCACTACGGCATATACATTGCCTTTGCCGGCTGCAGTATTTTGATTTAAAGTTTGCGTTGATGCAGGGACAATCCATAAAGACGAAAGCAGAAACAGCAGTATATACTTCATTCGTTTTGGTCGTATGATTTACAATATACTAAAACATTTATTGTCAAAGCATCCTGTCAATTGTTTCCATCAATATTGCGTTGCTTTCTTTTATTCCAGTTTTTTTCCTGTATGTTATTTATGAAGGAACTCCACGGGTCTGTTTTACGTAACCCGGCCAGCAAAGGGTCGCTCTTTAAAACAAACCCATAGTTGAACCCCAGGCTGATGGATTTATCGAGCCAGCGGAACGCTTCAACAGTATCCTTTTTACCTGCATATAAACGTGCCAGCGTATAACTGGTACCGGCATCCGCCGGATTAAACTGCATGCAGGTTTTATAAAATGCAATGGCTTTATCGGCATCGCCCTTCAATAAATTGAACTGGCCATTTAATCCGGCTATTTCGGGTAAGGGATATGGATTGATGGCTTCCGCTTCGTCCATAATTTTCCGGGACTGGTCAAATTGACCGGCATACATACTGAATTCTGCAAACAATAAACGGTTGGAGAAATCGATCTGCTTTTTGTTGTACAGGTAACTGAGCTGTTCCATCGCTTTGCGGTTCTTATAAACAGCCGTACTCGTTTCCACGATCTTAACCCTTGTGTTGGTATTGGCCGTATCGAAACTGAATGCATTCTCAAAATAGGGCAATGCCATTTTTTTTGAGCCGGCCCATACATATATCTCGCCGATCTTATAATTAATGGATGCAAGCGTTTCTTTTTCAGCAACCAGTTCGGCTGCCCGTTTTAAATACCGGATACCATCGTGCCTGGGGTATCTTACAGTATGTTTAAAATGGAGTATTTCACCGGTTCCGGGAACAATGATGGATCCATAGTCATCAGCACAACAATCTTCCGGAACAAACTCATCAGATGTACCGGGCCCGGTATCCAGGTAAAGGTCTTCCTGGCTTGCATCCCGGTAGCGGTCGGGTATGAATAGTTCCCGGTTGAGCCTGGGGAACCATATAATGGTATCCTTATATTTCCATTTTGAAGGTTTGCCGGCATGGTCATACAGCAATAGACCCAGTTTGTAATTCCACTCCACCTTACCCGGTTCCTTTTCAATTACCCGGCGGTAAAAGGCGTTGAGCTCCCGGTAAACGGTGTCCCTGTAATATTTTTCTCCATCCTTCAATACATTTTCAGCTTCGGTATACAGGCTTTGTTTTTCCAGTAACTGCCACAGCTTCATGTATGCACTCAATGCCCGGGGGTTTGTGCCAATGATCCTTTTATAGTATATCTCTGCTTCAGCCAGACGGTCCCATTTTTCATAAAGGGAAGAAAGAAAATAAAGATCTTCTGCCTGGCTGTAGTAATAAGCATTGAATATCGTTTCGTAGCAATCATGATCATAGGGATACGCCGCAGTTTTTTTTACAGAATCGAGGTACCGGTCAAATGATTGCCGGTTCATATAATTCTCCATAGCATAGCGGAACATTAATTCAGCTTCTTCCCATTGCTGCTGTTCATAATAAACCATGGCCAGGTAATGATATACCAGCGGATTCCTTTTACCGAGGGAGATCACTTTTTTAAAATGCTGTATGGCGCCGGCATTATCTTTTTCAACCCGTGGCGCAACGCCATCTGCATCAAGCTGCTGCCTGGTATTAAACGCATAAAATTTCGCCATCCCCCAGGCAAACCAGGCCAGCATGTCACCTGGTTTAAATTTAAGCGTGTCTTCAAAAGAGCAAAAATAAACACTGGATGGGTGCAGCGCCTGCTTATCCCTTTCATTCCTTAAACCATCAGGTTTAAAATGATATCCTTTTTTCCGCAGGCTGGCTTCATAGAAAAAAGAATCGGCCAGTGCATACCGGGTGGTATTCAGGTACACATAACCCAGGTCTTCAAAAGGCAGGTAATGTCGGGAGTTGATGTTGATCGCTTCCCGGTAGTATTCTTCGGCGTATAACTGGTTGCCCGATTTTTCGTACGCATAACCCATGTTTATTGTAGTGATCTGCACGCCCGCCTTCAGACTGTCGGCTGCCTTACAGGCGTCAATTCCCTGTTCCGGCTTCCCGGTTTCAGCATACAAACCTCCCAGGTTGGCCCTGGGCAATGCCCAATCAGGCCTTTTGGCAATGGCTTCCTTATAATAATTTTCAGCTTCGGCGTATTTCTTTTTTAGGTCGTACAAAACACCCAGTTCATTATATATATAAGCGGCATGCTTCTCCAGTTTCAATGCTTTGTGTTGCTCGGCCAGCGCCTGGTTGATGAGAGAATCAGGATCTTCCGTAAGGGGTATCTTTATGCGCAGGGCAACCCCGGTAAAATAATGAAGTTTAACCTGCAGGATCGTGTAATAAAAACTTTCAGGCTCTGTCAGCTTTAAGGCTACGGCAAACATTTTTGGATAAACGTTGTAACCGCTGCTGTTCACATTGTAATACCGGCGCCGTTCCAACTCTGCCTCATCTCCTTTTAAATACTGGTTGATCACTTCCTGTGCCCGGTCGTCGAAAGCGATC
The DNA here is from genome assembly GCA_035328475.1 of Ferruginibacter sp. Lineage (GTDB taxonomy): Bacteria > Bacteroidota > Bacteroidia > Chitinophagales > Chitinophagaceae > Ferruginibacter. The sequence goes on along the minus strand of DAOLIP010000041.1, from coordinate 25,096 downwards.
ACCAGGTTTTCTTTTAGGTGGGTTAAGGTTTCCCCATTGTTGCGGAGATCATTCAGTAATTGCTCTAATTTATTGATCTCTTCTTCTTTTTTTACACTTTCCTTTATCCATTTTACCAAAGCAAAAGGAATATCAGCAGCAGGCAGTTTATCTAATTTCAAGCTGTCGGTCAATGCTTCCAGGCTTTCTTTTTTTAGCAGCATCCTGAAATAATCTTGCGGATCTGCTTGCATTGGTGCAGCCGTAGCCATTGCCAAAGAAGCAGAATCAGCTGCCGATTGCCGCCGAGCCTTTTTCTGTTCATCCCCATCAACTTGTGCCAGGGTAAAATCATTCCTTCCTTTGAGCACGGGTGTTTGTTTTTTATTCTCCTGCTTCAGCACGGGGTCGTTTGCCATGGATCGCTGCAGGTAATTCCGCATCTCCCCAAAACTCACCATGCCGTCTTTGCTTTGATCGGCCAATCCTTTAAGCCCGTTTACGAGGTAGTAAGAGAACACCCCTCTTCCCCCGCCCCAGTCTGCCTTTTCATTCGATAATTGATCGGGTTCGCAGGATGCAATGCGTATCTCCTTTTCTTTTGAATCCATCAACTGCTGGCCTACCAATGCATTCACTTTAGCGTCTGCCATCTTACCCGAATGACAGGCATCGGTGATCAATACCACGCTGGCGCCTGTTTTAGCCGATAAGGTATTGGCAATATCATTGAGGTAAGAAACACTTAACGACATGCCCACATAACTTTCAAGCGGAGAGTTGTAACAGATCAAATAGGCATTGTTGTACATGCTTATGCTTTCCAGGTCGCCATGACCGGAAAAATAAAAAAAGACCATATCGCCTTTCTTACAGGTACGCACCAACCATTTGATGGCCATATGCACAGCGGCGATGCTGGCTTCAGAATCGGTAAGTAACCGGATATTCTCATTGGGAACAGAACCGCCTGCTTTTGATCTTAAAAAATCAGCGAACACTTCGGCATCTTTGTTGGCAAACTGCAGTTTCGGGATATCTGGATCGTCGTATCTGGAAATACCTACAATAACTGCATATACCCGGGGGACATCTATTGTTTGAGAAGTTTGTGGAACATCCTGCTGTGCTGTTGCGGGCAAAAAGCAGCTGATGAAAAGAAATATGGAAACAAAATACTTCATTCAGTTGTAACAGGCGTTTGACCGGAAATGTATCTTCCTTAAGCCTGTTTAAGCAATTGATTAAATATACCACATTACCGCTGCAACACAAATTAATTGCCTTCCTGGTAATACCCTTTTTTGAACCACATAGTAAATGCCTGAATGAATCTATATGCAACCTATGTTCTCTATTCGGCCTGTGTGGTTCAAGTTTGAAACCAAAACACTAATTTTATCCCTGCACGTTACTGAACATACAATTGATTGAACAGGAGTTTGAACGTTCCATGCGATTGCGCCCTGAACGTGATCTCCGGCCCAAATGCCAACAGTTTTCCTTTACCAACAATTGCTTCAAAAGCAGTAACGCCATTCTTTAAGTATGCCTGTCCCCAGGCCCAGCCGCTCCGCAGCGGTTTATCATTAGCAAACCAGGCGATGGGTTTGATGGTTCCACTGCTCACCGCATCAGGGCCAAGGCGGAACACGGGACTGTTATCAAAATAAACATTGGCTTCTTCCCGCATGCCGGCGGCAGCCATCTCCTTATTATTAACAGCCACTTTTAAAATACTTCCGGGGATATAATATTTTTCCCTGCTCAAAGTTTTTTCAGTGCCATTATCAATTTCAACAATGGCATCGGTAACCGGTAGTTTAAGATGATAGGCAAGTTGTGTGCTGCTGCCGATGGTAACTACGGTACCGCCCTGCTCCATGAATTTTTTCAACTCCGGAATGGATCGCTCTGCCGTAATGCGGCCGGTCATTTGCCTGAACCCGGGCGGTATCATACTATCTGAACCACCCCTGCCTGCATTTGGGGTATTTCTGCCGCTTATTGATGGAATGGCGCCGGTAACAAAAACGATCACATCGTATTTATCTTTCAGGTTGCCGGTATCAATGTCTTTTGCATAGATCACATCAAAGGGATAATTGAATTTCTCAAAGATCAGTCTTGTCCAGCCCGAAGGCATGGAGCCGCCATATATATCCCACAATGCGATCCTTGCCTTATTAATCTTTACCACTGAAGAAGGGCGTTTTGATGCCGGTAAGAACTGTGCACTGCTTTCCTTTACGATCTTATCAATAACGGGTTTTGCATTACTACTTGAAGGAATATAAAATGTACCGGTATTATCGGCTGCATCATTTGTAACACGATATACTTCCACGCCGTTGTTCAGTAAAATATTCACGGCCTTAAAAGATTGATTGGCTGCTGCATCCAGTAAATACCCTTTTGATGAAGCTGTAACAGAACCATCCAGCTTCAGCAGTTCTCCTCGTGGATTTGCTTGAAAGGGTCCGTCAAATGCATCCATCACCCGGTCGAATTTTATACCCATTTGGTAAGCCAGCGTCCATCCTGCTGCATCATAGGGCGGTACGGGTGGCCCGCCGGGGTATTGAAAATCGTTGGGATGATCCTGCGGTTCAAACAGGTCGAGTATATGCGGGCGAAAAGCCTGGTTAGTTTTTACAATATAGGAATTGGCCGGGTATTTTTTTCCGGCAACGGTAAAGTCGGCGGTTGCTTTTTGTACTACCACACCAGTTCTGATCAATGCATTCAGAAATTCTACGGCGCTGGCAATATCTGCCTGGCCGGCCGGAATGATATATCCTCTTGCGTCTTTATAATTTGTATTCTTCATCACCGAATCGTAGAACTTAACAGCAATAGTTCCGGGGCCGGTGCGGTTTGCACGCTTCAACGAATCTTGGTACAACTTATTTATCTCATCAATTTTTGAGGGAGATAACGACCAGGTATCTTTATTTCCCTTTTCGATCGAATTCTTGCCCATCAGGTAAATATTGTACAGCAGTTCATCCCGGTTTCGGGATGCATAATTCAGTACGGCATAGTTCAATGAAACTGAATAATCGATCGACTGGCGGAATAACCACTTCTGCGGTGTAACCGGGTTGGGCGTTGCCGCATTGGGTATAAGCCTGGATGGAACAAGCGGAACATCTGATGGCGTAGGACTGCCGATGATCTCGGTCAACAACCCGATCATATTATGGAAATAGGTGGTTGTGCGTAATCCGCCATTATACCAGGTAGAAAAAACTGAACCGGCCTTACTTGTATAACCCGGTTTATTTTCTGCATTCAACCGGTTTTGCATGGCAGCGCCTACGGCATCAAGGCCGGTTATGATCAGGGGATCAAACACATAATTGAACGGATCCCGGTATGGAGCACCGGCCACTACTGAACCGGCTGGTCCGGATTGGTGATGATTGTACATGATCTGCGGGATCCATTCTATGAACAACTGCCGGCCAATATTCTGCGATTCCTTCAGGTTCATCATGTAAAAATCCCGGTTGTTATCATGGCCTGCATATTTTTCATATAAGCGGGGAAGATTTGCCGTTGATCTTTTCTCCGGTTTTGATTCACGCATATACCAGTTACTCACTAACTCCTGCCCATCGGGATTTGCATGCGTCATCAATATGATCACATCGTTCAGTATGCGCATGGTCTCTTCATCGGTGCGGCTGGTTAGCTGGTAAGCCGTTTCTATCAGTTGATGAATGCCCACCACTTCGGTAGCGTGTAAGCCCCCATCTATCCACACCACGGTCTTTCCTTCTCTGGCCATTTGTTTTGCTTCCTCCATGCCCACATCGGCATTACCCAGTTTTTGAGAGAGCAGTTTATAATATTCCAGCTTCTTATGATTCTGCGGCGAAGTAACGATCAGCATGAACTGGTCTCTCCCTTCTTCTGTTTTACCGATCACTGTGTATTTTGCCCGGTCGGATGTTTGGCCAAGCTTTTTAAAATACGCTTCGGTTTGCGTGAAATTGGCCAGTTGGTAATTGTCGCCAATATTAAAACCAAAATGTTCTTTGGGAGACGGAATGTTTTGTGCAGTAACTGCATTTCCAATAAAGCAAAGCAGCAATAGTAAACGAAATGATCTTTTTATGAACATGGTTTTAATTTTACTGAGAAACTAAAGTAATCAATTCTCAATATTCAATGTTCAGCCGGAATATGTTTTTTGCTATTTTGCAGGATAAACACTGGAACCAGTAGTGTCCTATCTTGAATATCTATGACCTGTCATGCTGAGGAACAAAGCATCCCAGGTTAAGCAAACGATCCTAATTAAGAGATCCTTCGTTCCTCAGGATGACAATCATTCAAAATAGGACACTACCCAGGAAAAAACGCATTACTCAATGAAAGGCATTTTTCTTACCCTTGGCATACTGGCAAGCATCATTTCTTTCGGGCAAAGCTGGACAGAAGAACAAATTGATTCTGCCGATACGGGAAAAGACATCGAATACCTGGCCGAATCCGAAAAGGATGCCATCATGTATATTAACCTGGCCCGGCTTTATCCAAAACAATTCTTACAACTGGAACTGGAGGATTACTATGGAACAGAGAAATATGGTGAGTATTTGAAGGAATCAAAATACAGGAGGTCGTTAATAGGGAAATTAAAAACGATGAAGCCGGTACAGGTACTTTTGTTTGATCCGGTTTTGTACGAGAACGCAAAATGCTTTGCAAAGGAAATGGGTAAAAGCGGTTATGTTGGACACAAACGCAAAACCTGTAAAAGAGGAAACTATGCAGAGTGTTGCTCTTACGGCATGGACGACGGTAAAGACATTGCCATGCAATGGCTCATTGATGATAAAGTGCCTTCATTAGGCCACAGAATAAACTGCCTTAATCCTGCATACTCCCGCATCGGGCTGAGTGCATACACCCATAAAGTACATGAATATTGTGCCGTGGCTGAATTGTCGGGCCCCGGCTTTTAGCTCTTTGCTGCTTTCAACGCCTCTTTAAATGCATCGATCACGGCGGCTATATCCCGGGTGATCAGGCTTTCATTTACCATCAGGTACGACTGGTTCTTTGCATTGATACCTATGCGGATATTATAGCCGTCGCGGAGCTTATCCCGGAATTTTTTACCGTCTGCCTCTTTGGCAATTTCCATCATACAGATATTGGTTCCGTTATCCAGTATATTCACTTTTATTCCTTCGGTTTGATTCAATGATTCAAATAAAACGGCTGATCTTTTTACCGTTTCTTTCATCCGGTCTTCAAAACCTTCCAGCCGGTGAAGCGCCATGGCAGCATTGGTCCAGTTGCCGTACATATTACCGCCGTGTATCTTGATAAGGTGCGGCATCTTTTCGATCAGCTTTTTCTCGCCGCACAAAACAGCACCGGCCGATGCGCCCAGGTATTTATAAAGAGAGATATAAATGGTATCGAAGTAAGAAGCGTATTCTTTAATGGATACACCGGACCAGGCAGCAGCCATGTATATCCTTGCTCCGTCCAGGTGCAGGCGGATATTGTTACTGCGGCAGTACTCACTTATCTTTTTCAGTTCATCAATGGGTATCATCCTTCCGTCGGTTCTTCGAACAGGATTTTCTATTGACACAGCGCCGATGCCGCTGCTGAAAACCTCCTGCTCTTTCAGCGAATCCACGGCCTGCTTTAATTCATCGGCCGTGAACCAGGTTTTATCCTTTGCCAGCGGCATCAGCCTTTTTTGAAAAACAGATTGGGCCGCATCGGCTTCATCCCTATAAACATGACTGGTATCCTGCACAAATACCTTGGTATTCTCGCCACTCAATGCGGCAATGGCAAACTGGTTGGCCATGGTGCCGCTGGGCATGCAAATGGCTTTTTCTTTCCCGGTTATCTCTTCAAATTTCTTTTCCAATGCGGCTACTGCCCCGCCACTGCCATACCGGTCTCTTTCGATCGGGTTTTTGCTGTTGGCTTTCTGTAACTCGGCGATATAAGCAGCAGGTTCGTATGAAATACCGTCTCCAAAAAAATTAATGGGTTCTTCATTGCCCGGAGATGAGCCGGTTATTCTTTCTGCTGCCAGTAACCCACTTGCAGGTATAAGCGCAGGCAATAAAGCAAGGCCCGATCCTTTCAGGAAATCTCTTCGGTTTTGATTTGACATGGCTATATTTTTAAGTACCGTAAATTATGAAAAATAAACCTCCCTTTTTTAAGAAGATTTTAGTTCGGCAGGAAAATTTATAAACGGTAAATTTGCCCGTCCTTAATCAAATTACAGCAGATGAATGAAGACGATATTTTAAAACTGGCCCTTTACATAGCAGCAGGTTTTGTTGCCGGGGTTATTGTGCATAAACTGTTGATGCCCCTGCTGGCAAAGCTGGCATCTAAAACAAAGCTCAAGTCCGACGACCTCATCATTGCCAGCATCCGCAAATGGATCATTGCCTGGTTTGTGGCGCTGGGACTATTCATGGGCCTGCGCCGCATCAATATGGACATGCGCTACCACAACTGGCTGGAGAACGGACTGATGATATTCTATATCCTGTCTGCCACACTCATCCTGGCAAGGGTCATCTCGGGCATGCTGCGTATAAAAGCAACCGGCACCGATACGGTGATCCCCTCCTCATCTATCATCGGCAATATTGTGAGGGGCATCATATATATAATCGGTTTGCTCATCATACTCCAGTCGCAGGGCATTTCCATTACGCCCATACTTACTGCATTGGGTGTAGGCGGACTGGCGGTGGCCCTGGCATTGCAACCCACGCTCTCTAATTTATTTGCCGGTCTTCAGATCATTGCATCAGGAAAAATAAACCACGGCGATTTTGTAAAACTATCCACCGGTGAAGACGGGTATATTGACGACATCACCTGGCGCAGCACCACCATCCGTGGTGAGGCAGATCATACGGTGATTGTACCCAATTCCAAACTGGCCGATATGATCGTTACCAATTATTACCTGCCTGACAGGGAGTTGGCTTTTTCGGTGGAAGTGGCGATAAGTATGGATAATGATCTTGAGTTTGTTGAAAAGATCACCAAAGAGATCATCGGTGAAATACAGAAACAGGCAGAAGGTGCGGTGAGGAATTTTGAACCGGTGGTACGCTATTTTTCTGTGGGCGATAACCGCATAAACCTGCGGGCCATACTACGGGTGGTGGAATACTCGTACAAATTTCCTGTACGGCACGAGTTCATTAAAAAACTGCAGCGGCGTTTTCAGCAGGAAGGAATTAAAATGGCTTTGCCTGCCCAGGCGGTATATCTTAAAAAAGACGACGCTGCTGAATAATTGAATATTGCGCATTGAGAATTGTGTATTGAACATTTTTAAATGATCAATATTCAATGTTAAACGATCAATGCTCAATACAAAGGCAGCGGTCCGTTAATTGTTCTTCTCTTCTGTCTTTTTCGGTTCGGGCAACAGTTTGAAATAACTCACTCTAAATTTATCATTCACCACTTCACCCTGCACTTCTGCCTTGCGTATGGCATTGCAAAAGCCGTCGTGCGCATGTGCATCGCCAAAATCATCAATGGAAGCGCCGTCTACATAGTAAGCGTTGGCATCGATTCGAACTGCCAGTTCACAGGTCTTACCCGGCAGGCCCAGTTTGCATTTGCCGCAGGAGGCTTCTACGGTTTGTATTTTTTTAGCGGGATCTGGTTTGGCTGTTTTAATGCTTTGTGCTGATGCAGTCAATACAAATAGACTACTTAATAGCAGCAGGAAATATGATTTCATAAAATTCATTTTAAGATCTACTTAAGCTGAATGTAAATAATATTCAATATTCAATTCACAATATACAATTTTCAACAGGGCAGGCTTATACATTTCCCTGTCCCTGGTAATCCAATATTATTTCATCCGGCTGGTTGCACTGGGTGATCTGTGCAAAAGCGCTGTATATAGAACCGATGGCTAATGGAAGACTGAACAGCAAACCTATGCCGCAGGGAATGATGCTGATAATTACAATAATGCCCAGCAAGATGAACAGGCCGATCATAGGCAGCAGGTTTTTGGTGCTTATCCTTCTCGACATCTCCATGGCCGGCCATCCTTCCATTTTATAAATAACAATGAAATGGATCTTGAATGCCCATATCACAGCAACCAGCATCCCAATGACGAGGAATGCAAAGAAAAGGAGTATGGTAGTTGGGTTAAGGAACATACTTCTTGCCAGCACTTCAATTTCCTTCTGGTTCTCGTATACGCCCTGCCCCTGCGACAGGCGAATGAGTTCAATGATATCCGGCAGCAGGTTAAAAAAGAATACAATGATCAGGAATACGATCACCGCCAGTTCTATCAGGGAACTTACCATTATCTGCGCCAGGTAATTAAAGCCTTTGAAAATATCGCCAAAGTCCTGCCACGGAATGCCTTTGGAAACCCGCCAGGTTATGAAAATGGCACTGGCCATAAAGCAGGGACTGATGATGAGGTTATTTGCCAGGCCACCAATGAATGGTATAAAACCGGCCAGTCCGCCTATCAGCACTGCAACAATGCCACCCAGTATATATAATCCCAGGTGCTTGGATATAAGGGCCCAGCCATCTGAAATGGCTTGTCCAACAGAAAACTGAACATTTCCTGATTTGATTTCTTCTATCGACTTCATGTTTTTCTTGTTAAGGTAAGAATTTTATGATTGCAGGAACAGGATTAAGCTCATAATTATAAATTTTAGCCAGGTCGGCAACTATATGCAACAGGTATGTTTCGCTTACCTGTTCTTTTGTTCAATAAAAAGCCGGATGATCTTTTTTTCCGTTTCGTCATTGATCCTCTTTATAATACCTTTTTCATGACTGGTAATGATCTCCGCTTTGTCGAAGGGAAGTTTTCCATACAGTTTTCCACCCGGGAAATGGCAGGGAGAGCAGTTCTTTACCAGGATGGGTTGCACCTGTGTTTTAAAATCAACGGGTGTCTTTGTAAGCGGTGCTCCCACTTTCACTTCTGTTACCTTAACCCCGGTACCTGTGGCATAGTAATACCAAAGAAAAATACCGGCAGCAAGTATCAAAACCATTGTTTTCATTTCAACTCATTAGGCTGTTAAAAGTTAGATCAATTCCCCGGCATTTTTCTACCATCCAAATAATTGAAGCCGGAAATTATTTCCCATACCAGCATCCAGTATCTTGAATCCTGTATCCTGGATCCTGTATCCTGTATTCTGCCCCCCAACCAAACATCTTCAGAAAATTACCGCTGTTGTATTTGGTTAAGCCAGTTTGCGGCATCCGCCGTATTATTGATTGATGAAAAAGTATAGCCTGCTTTTCCTCCTGTTTACGGTATTCATTGCTGTGGCCCATGCCGGCACAGACGACACCACTATTCACCGCAAACAATACCACACTGCCCGTCTGAAAGGGAACCCGATCGTACTCGACGGCATACCGGCCGATGAAGCCTGGAGCGGTGTTCAATGGGGTGGCGATTTTACCCAATGGCAGCCTGCCGAGGGAAAACCACCCTCCCAGCCTACCCGTTTTAAGATCTTATACGACGACCGGTTCCTTTATGTTGCATACGATTGCATTGATATGGCAGCCGATTCCATTGATAAACGAATGGGCCGCCGCGATGCATTTCCCGGCGATTTTGTGGAAATAAATATCGATAGTTACCACGACCTCCGTACGGCTTTCTCTTTCACCCTTTCTGTTTCGGGAGTAAGGGGCGACGAATTTGTAAGCAATGATGGTAATAACTGGGATGCCAACTGGAACCCCATCTGGTATGCAAAAACACATATTCATAAAGGGGGCTGGACTGCCGAGATAAAAATTCCCCTCAGCCAGCTGCGCTATGGAAATGAAAAAGAAAAAGTTTGGGGCATACAGGTCATGCGTCGTTTGTTCCGGAAAGAAGAACGGTCTACCTGGCAACTCATTCCACAAAACTCCGGCGTATGGGTAAGCCGATTTGGTGAACTGCACGGACTGAACAATATCCCTTTTCACCGGCAGGTGGAAATTGCGCCATATGTTACGGTGCAGGCCGACAAATACAAAAAACAAACGGGTAATCCCTTTGCCGATGGCTTTGATATGAAACTGACCGGTGGCCTGGATGGTAAAGTGGCGATAACGAATGACCTCATCCTCGACTTCACCATCAACCCTGATTTTGGACAGGTGGAAGCTGATCCTTCACAGGTACGAATTGATGGGTTTCAGAATTTCTTCACCGAAAGAAGACCCTTCTTCATTGAAAGCCGGAACATTTTTGAATACCAGCTTACCGGCTCGGCAGCCGGTGGAGATTATGATTCTGATCTTCTCTTCTACTCCCGCCGCATCGGCAGTTCGCCGCATGGCTATGCAAACCTGGCCAGTGGCGAATATGTAAAGCATCCGCAAAATACCAGCATACTGGGCGCTGCAAAATTCAGCGGTAAAACAAAGAATGGCTGGAGCATCGGTATTCTTGAAAGTGTTACCGAAAGAGAAAAAGCCACCGTGGATAATAATGGAAAGAGAAGAAAAGAACTGGTTGAACCCTTTACCAGCTATTTTGTAGGAAGGCTTCAGAAAGATATCAACAGCGGCAATACGGTCATCGGCGGAATATTCACGGCCGTAAACCGGGAACATGGATTGGATGACAGGTTGCACCGCAGTGCTTATTCCGGCGGTATTGATTTTCTCCATTACTGGAAACGACGTACCTGGTATGTCCGTGGCAATGTAGTATACAGCCGGGTGAACGGAACCAAAGAAGCCATCCTTAATACACAATATGCATTTGAACATTTATTCCAGCGTAAAGGCGCCACCGAAGTTTCTGTTGATACGTCCCGTACTTCACTTACCGGAACCGGCGGAACCTTCCGGCTGGGAAAGATCGGCGGCAAGCAGGGTAAGATGGGACAGATACTTAAGTTTGAAACAGGCATAACAATCCGTTCCCCGCAATTAGAATTGAATGACATCGGGTTCATGCTTACGGCCAATGAGATCAATCACTGGACATGGGTTGGCCTGCATTATCAAAAACCTTTTTCTTTTTTCCGCAATGCCCGGCTCAATTACAATCATTGGCTGCGGTGGGATTTTGGCGGACAGTTGCTTTACCAGCAGTTCAACTTTAACAGTCATGCTACTATGCGAAATAACTGGCAAAGTGGAACCGGGGTAACCTGGAACCCTTATGATGTTTCCAATAATGCATTGCGTGGTGCCGGTTCTATGCGAAGGCCACCCGGCATTGGCTGGAGCTATTATGTGAACAGCGATTACCGGCGAAAAATATATGCCAGTGTTAACCTGTTCAGGTGGTGGGGATTTGACAACAGCATGCAAATAAGAAGTGCAGGACTTACGGTGAACATCGTTCCGTTCAATGCACTGAACATAAGCATTGGTTCAAACTATGATTATAACTGGCGCAGGCAGGATCAGTTTGTGCAGAATGTAACGTATAATAATACCACCCGCACTATTGTTGGCCAGGTAGAACAACGGACATTGCGTTTTACCGGAAGGCTTACGTATAACATTACACCTGATCTTACGGTTCAATATTATGGGCAACCCTTTATCACCCGTCCGAAGTACAGGCAGTTTGCCTGGGTTTCGGATGCGCTGACAAAGAATTACGACCAGCGCTTCACCCAATTTACTGCAAGCCAGATCAGTTTCAGCAACGATACGTATTTTGTTGATGAAAATAATGACGGCAATACCGATTACAGTTTTGTCAAACCCGATTTTAATTTTGTGCAGTTCCGTTCCAATCTTATTGTTCGTTGGGAATACAAACCGGGGTCGGAGCTTTACCTTGTTTGGTCGCAGGCAAATACAGCCGATGCCTACAGCGACCTGGATTCACCGATCACCAACAGCCTTTTCAGCAATGCATTCAGCGGAGGCAATGCACGTAATATATTTTTGGTAAAATGGACCTACCGGTTCCTGAGATAAGATTTTTATTGAATGATGTCTTCGTTTAATATTGAATATTCATTAATGCTCAATATTCAACGATCAATGTTCAATACTCAATTGAACTTCACCACTTCAAAATCACTTCCGTGTATTTGTCCAAGCCGGCGAAGGTCATCATTGTTCCATCGTTCATCGGGAGCGCCGGTTATATAAAGGTTACTGCCGATATCGGCGAGTATCAACCCGTATTTTTTCATGGCACGCAGGATAATCTGGTTGGTGGCCGAATAACCGCTGATATCAAAACCGGCTTTCAGTCTTATTCTTGCACCAAAGGGCAGGGAGTATTGTCCGCCGGTACTGTTCACTTTATGCCGTGCCGGATAGATATATGCCGGCTTTACATTGTTGCTTGTTAGTGTAAAGCGGATGGGATGATCGATCTCTCCTTTCAATATCTCTTCATAACGTACTAAGCCCGGAAAGATCGGCAGGCCGGCAGCATCTGCCGATGTCCATCCCTCCGGTCGCATCTGATTTGAGTTGAGGTTAAAGATGGCGCCCGATGATGCATCCCAATGATCGCCGTTCACGTGGGCATTAAAAAGTTCATAGAGTTTTTTATTCTCTATATCCACGGCAATCACATGCGCATCGCCGGTTCCGTTTCCTTCTATCGGCGAATTCAGCGGCATGGGATAAGGCCCCGGGTCGCTTTCATCACCATAATCGGTAAAGTTGATATTGATCTTCGGTTGGTTGCCGCAAACAACCACGTAAGGAATGCCGATGGGTGCACCCTGCCATAAGCCACTTCCAAAGTCGGCTTTTATTGCGGGCGATGATATGCCGGCAATGATCTGTGTGTTGTACGGATCAATGGGCGATGTTGAAATGTCTTTATTCCATGGATTATCTGCCGGGAATACCTGTATCTTCTCTGCAGCTTCTTTTGTTGCAGTACAGGCAGTGCCCCCACCGGTACCTCCGCCGCCACCACCTGAATTGACGGACGTAACATCTGCTGTATTCTTGCTGCAGGAGTTTGTTGTAAAAACCGTTAATGAAATGGCTGAAAGAAGAATAAGGGAGCAGAATTTATTTCTCATAGTTGGGATTTTATCAGGCATAACCGCCCAAAAATTAAGCCAGAGAGAAGAAAATGAACAGGTATTTCCGCCGGTTAGTAGTTCTACTTCGTAAAAACCTTGGCCCTTGCTTCGGCAGAACCGGTAACGGGTATCACTTCAAAATCAACAATATCGTTCCAGTTGTTTATCCATTCCTGCAGTTTTTCTTCCGAAGGGCTTTCCATCACCTGGTAACAAACAGTCACTTCTTCATTCACCCAGCTGTTTATATACTGAACGTCACCCGGCATCATCCTTCCCTTCGCATCAAAGCGTTCATAAAGTTGCTTTACTTTTCCGGGATGAAACCGTTCAATGACCATGTATAACATAAATAAAGATTTGCCGGTTATTTTTTTGGAATGATATTATTATCCATCAGATACCGGCCTGTAAGTCCGGCGATCTTTTCATATCCTTTTTCATTTGGGTGACGGTCGTAGCGGAAAAAATAATCGATTGAGTCGGCCGTTGTTCTGAATTCGTTTGTCAATTCAAAATAACGAACATGGTTGCTAAAGGCGATGTTCCGGTAAAGCGAATCTACCTTATTATTTTTTTGAAACCACCCATCCAGTGAATCATCCGGCATGGCGGGTTGCTTATGGCCGGTAAAAATATGCGTGGGCAGGTTAAGAAATACCAGTGCGGAATTATTGGCCGAGCAGAGTGCTTTGATGCCGGCTATATCTTTATCCATTTCGGCCAGGGCAAATTTCGTTGCGGCATTGCCGGGGTTATTAAAAACCGTTACCCGGTCGGAGTAATTGATATAATAATACAGTACCGAAGGACTGATATCGGCGGTTTTGAACAAAGCCTTTACCGAATCGTTTATTTTATCGTACCTGCGCTGCTGGCTCTCGGAAAAATTATCGGTAATTGCCCACGCCGATCCCTTCCATGTTTCCCGGATATTTATTTCCTTCTGCTCTTTTGGTGTATGTACCAGTATATTCCTTACCGAATACTGAAGGAAGATTTTGGCTGCGTAGGTCATTTTTTTCCAAAAAGGTATCTTCTCTTTGTTTTCTACCCGGTGGGTTTCTTCATAATACTGGGCCAGGTCATCCAGTTGAAGTACACCCAGAAGCACCAGGTCGGGTTTCAGTACCGGTATCATTTTCTCCAGGTTCTCTTTATAGGTACGGGTATACATTCCGGGGCGGCCCGCATTTATTACTTCTGCATTTTGTATCCCCTGCTGTTTTAAATACTGTTCCAGCTTTTTGGGCCAGCTGTTCTCCAGGTTCACTCCCCAGCCAAAGGTCCAGGAATCGCCCACGCAAAGTACCCGGTACTTTCCATTTTTAATGCTGTCAATGGTATGATCACGCAAACCGAGGTTGTTGATGGCGGCAAGCGAATTGAATTCCACCGTTTGATACCGCATCTTACTGCCTGGTTCAAATAAAAAACCCGGGAAGGATCTTACCGGGGCAAAAAAACCTACCAATGCGTTTACCAGTACAACAAAAGAGAAAACGATGGCTGTTATACTGAAGGAGAAAAAAATATTCGCTGCCCGTTTACCGGTCTTGTTACTTGTGAAAAGATAAAGCACAAATATGATGAGGATAAATACTACCCAAAAAAGAGAATGGATCAGCTTGAAGGAATAAATGACCGTGCCGGAATAAATAAGATAAAAACTTACCGGGTTCCAATACAGCAATGCCAGCAGCGCAAAAAAAAGATATATCCCTTTCGTCGACTTCATGAATCATACCGGCATTTAGCATTTGCCATGCTACACCAATCGGAGAATATGCAGCAAAGGATGGCCGGAGCTAATTTTTATTTCCTGTTAATTGCTTTTCCATCACCATAAACTCCAGTTTTTGCATGTGTCTGCCCGATGTACCATCGTCTTCAAAGGGATCCCGCCGGCCGGTATCTGCATACCCATGCCGTTTATACCAGTCGATCAGTTCCGAACGTACCGATACCACCCGCATATATATAGACGAACATTGTAAATGATGTGCATGCTCTTCCGAAGCTTTCAGTAATTGCTTACCGATACCCCCTCCCTGTAGTTTCGGCGAAACACTGAACATGCCCAGGTAAATGCGGTTGCCGTGCTGCTGCAGGTTTACACAACCAATGAGTTGCCCATGCTCATTGATGTATTTCAGCAATACACTCCCAGGCTGCTGTATTACCTTTTGCAGGTTTTGTTCATCTGTACGAACATCGCCTTCAATAAGATCGGCTTCGGTTGTCCAGCCCTGTTTGGATCCTTCGCCCCGGTAAGCGCTGTTGAGCAGGTCTTTTACAGCAGGGATATCATCCGCTGTTGCAATGGAAACAGCGGGATTAGAAAATATAACTGTCATCTTCAAGATATAATAAGATCAATCAACAAATTGCCGGCCTCTTGCCAGTATCAAAAAAACGATTCCCGTTACAAATCCCATGAAGATGAAGCCGATTATCCAAAGGGCTTTCTCGCCGTCGGAAACCGTTTTGTTCTTTGCCACATGAACGATCCCGAGTATGCGGTATGCCAGGCTGCTGAGCCCGAGCAACAGGCCCGATATCAATATCTCCGGACTGAAGATGGTTCCAACGATCTCAAACGGATCGGGATCTGTATGTATATGTGCCTGTGCAACCACGCTGATGATGGCGCTCACATAAAAATAAAGGAACACCACCAGGGCTACTATGGAAATGATAAAAACGGTGAGGAATGTGTTATACCGGTTCATGGCTTTTATTTTAAAATTACAACAATCTTTCTGATGCTGCCGGATCGGTACGGCTAAAATTCGTTTTCTTTGCAGCCGCATGTCACTATTCATCACATCCCTTAATTCCGGCAGCAACGGTAATTGCTATTATGTGGGCAACGATACCGATGCTGTTTTGATAGATGCCGGCATCTCGTGCCGGGAAACGGAAAAGCGCATGAGGGGGCTGGGCCTTTCGATGCAGAAAGTAAGAGCCGTTTTTGTATCGCACGAGCATGGTGATCATATCAAGGGCGTAAGCACATTGGCCAACCGGTACAGCCTGCCGGTTTATATCACCGCCAATACAGCCAAACATGGCCCAAAGCTGATCAGGCATCTTTCCCGCACATTTACCGCCAATGAGCCCATTGTTATTGGTGAATTATCGGTTACCCCTTTTACCAAGCAACACGATGCCATCGACCCACATAGTTTTATCATCAGGTATAAAAATATAACGGTAGGTGTGTTCACCGATATAGGCGCTCCCTGCAAAGAAGTGATCCGTTATTTTAAACAATGTCATGCCGCTTTTTTAGAATCCAATTACGACGAAGAGATGCTGGAGAATGGCAAATACCCGGTTCATTTAAAGAACCGCATACGCGGCGAGCAGGGACATTTATCCAACAAACAGGCGCTGGAATTATTTACCAGGCACCGCTCCCCTTCTTTATCGCACCTGTTACTGGCACACCTCTCCAAAGAAAATAACGAGCCCCGCCTGGTAGAAGAATTATTTAAGCAGCACGCAAATGGAACGGCCATCATTATAGCTTCCCGGTACGGCGCAACAGATGTGTTTACCATCGGCGATGGAGGGCCTATGGTAAATAAGAAACGAATAAAGTCGTTGCAGTTGGGTTTGTTTGAATAAGCATTTTTAAATCAGCAATAAACGGAGTCGTTTATTTTTGGTAGTTTTATACAGCATTGAGTTCTTCCCCGGAACCACATTCTCAACATTCATTTTAAACCCTGTTGTGAAATTATGAAGATCATATTATCACTGCTGTTGTTGCTAATAACCATGAATACATTCGCCCAATTACAACCCGTTCCATCGGGTGTGATCCGCTGGAACGACCTGCCCGTTAAAAATGACGGACTGCGGGAAAGCCGTAAACTGGCTGAAGGAACCAGCAACGAGTTCTCTTATTTTGAGATACACGCCAGCACCCAGCAAAAAGGCGCTGTACCCAGGCCGGCGCATGCACAAAAAGATATTGAAGAAGTGATCATCATCAAGGAAGGCAAACTAAAATGTACCATCGGCGATAAAACAGCCGAGCTTGGCCCCGGCAGTGTATTGCTCATTCCTCCCATGGAATCGCAGGTTTTTGAAAATACCGGCGATGGCCCGGTTACGTATTATGTGCTGATGTTCCGTTCCAAAAAACCGATGGACATGGAAAGAAGTGCAAAAGCTGGCGGCACGCTTTTACTCAGCAGGGATTCGCTTACTTATAAAGAAGTCAATAATAAAGGCACCCGCAAATATTTTGACCGGCCCACGGCCATGTGTGAGAATTACGAAATGCATATCACCTATCTAAAACAAAAGGGGCCCAGCCATGCACCGCACCAGCACGTGGATACCGAGATCATTTTAGTGATAGATGGTGAAACTGAAATGACCATCGACGGAAAACATTATACCGGCGGGCCCGGCGATATGTACATCATAGAAAGCGGAAAAAAGCACGGCGTGGGAAATGCATCTGATAAACCCTGCAGCTATTTTGCTTTTAAGTGGCGGTAATAAAATTAATCCTTCTCAATCCACAGAACAGAATTGCCGGTGCCGTATTCATTCTGTTCCCACAGTTTATTGGCGGGATCAAGTATCCATTTTCCATCCACCACAAATTTATACCGGCACTTTCCTTTGTTGAGATGTGCTTTAAATATCCACTCATCACCTTCTTTTTTCATCCGGAAAGAAACAGGGTTCCAGCTGTTGAGGTCGCCCGACACACAAACCGTTCTGGAATTTCCGTATCCCTTCAACCGGAATGTGAAATTAGGCGACACCACCAGTACCAGGTTATTTTTAGTTATTGAGTCGGCGGTTTGTTTTCCATCTATCTTCAGCCGGTATTCGTAATTGCCGGGACCGATGGTATAAGGAAGTTCCCAGCCCGTTTCGGTCTTGTTCATGAATAATTCATTGTCCTTCCAGTTGTTGAAAGAACCCAGCAAAACTACTTTAGCAGCATCCAGGTAGCCGCTTAATTTAAATATATAGGGCTTCCCGATCCGTATCACCGAATTATACTCATTGTATTCATTGGGTAACTTATCCTTATTGGCCGGATCAGTTAACCATTTGCCATCGATGATAAAACGATAAGTATGCGTTCCTTCAGACAGGTAAACAGGCAGTTCCCAGCCAGTGGCTGTATGCAGCATCAACAGGTTTCTTTCTTTCCATTGATTGAAACTGCCGGCGATATAAACCCGTTTTGCATTGGTATATCCTTCGAGGCCGAACGTATGGTTTGTTTTATAATACACAGAATTATCATTGCCCAGTCCATCGTTCTCCACATTGGCATTATCCCGGTCAAGCGTCCAGTTTCCGTCGATCACAAATTTATAAAGGTATTTACCCGGAGCCAGTTTCGCATTCGCCATCCAGCCGCTGTCGGTCTTGATCATGGGCAATGCCCCGTTTACCCAGTCGGTAAAACTCCCGGCCAGCATTACTTTACGGGCATTTGTATTTCCCCGCAGAAAGAAACGTACTGTTGAATCAACCACCCCAAACGGCGTTTTGTTCCTGAACCGGTTATATCCAAAATGCACCTGTGCCATGGGTACCGGTTCACTGCCCTTTTGTGTAAAGATTATTTTATCGGCAACATTATTGACATTGTCGGCGCTGAATAAAGGCTTACTGATCACAAACAGTTCTTTGTTATCAATGTCTATCTTCCATCCAAGTTTTTTCAGCGTATCTGTTGAACCGGTGCTGATACATGTCTGAAGGTCCAGATCGGCCAGTTCATATTTCACAACAAAGCTGTCGAGGGATGCTTTTTGGATATTCTTGCCAACAGCGATATACATCTTACCATTCTTGATGGTATATGAATTAACCGGCGCCTGTGCATTTATTTGCAGGAATGCGAACAGAAGCAGTGCCATACAAAATGGCCTTAAATGCTTATTCAATATGGTAATGATCCGCCTCATTTCCAGATATACATTTTATTGGTTACAAAGTTAAATCCTATTTTATGCAATGAAAGAAAATCAAATCCTAAAATACCATCGATACAACTGTTATCAGCCAGGCAGGTCTTTTCCAGGTTGGTGATGATCACGGGCAGGCTGCCGGTAGACCGGTTTCCTATCTGCAGGTTGTTGAGATTACCATACAGGGCTTCCACTTTCTTCTCCCCGGTTCCGGTAAGTTGAATACGGCGTAAGATCTCTACGTTATCAAATATCTTATCCGGTAACCGGCTGTCGAGCAGGTTCGATTCGGCGCCGGAATCGATCATCAGTCGCAGTTTCTTTCCGGCAAGTGTGGTACGGGTAACCAGCTTATGATTCCATATCTCGATGGGCACGGTACTGTATGCCGCTGTATCGGCTAACAAGGGATTTTTTTCTGACAATGACTCTCTTTTTGAAGGACGGCGGAAATGAAGTTCACTGTTCTCGTAATCGATGATCAGTTCGTATTGCTGTAATTGGGCAAGACCGATCAGTCCGAGTATTCTTATTCCTTTTGCATTCTCCAGGTGACCAAGATTGAGCAGGTCGGCTGCAACGGCCTGGGCCTTTATGCAACCAAAACTGAACAGGCCTACCTGTGTTTTTCTTACTGATCCCACGTTTCCGGTGATACCACTTTGTTCTTCATTGGCATCGGTGGTGCCTGGGTAATCCCTGAAGTAGGTCATATTTAAAACAAGACCCGGCGCCCCGGTATCCAGGATGAAGTTGCCTTCCGTAGTATCGGCCTTTGCTCTTACCAATATCAGGTTACCGGCCCGGCTGAAGGGGATTACGCAGGAAACCGGGTCTGCATCCGGTAAAAACTTTAAAACTGTAAACGTTAAACGTGGTAACGGGCGTCTCCTTTCACCCGCATGAGAATCCATCGCCTTTATGGCAAGCAATGCTATGAGAATGACCCGTTGATATGCAGAAATGCGGCTGATGAAGTCAGTATTTATCCGCTAATTTAACCCAAAGCAGGCAACGGGTTGCAGAATCGTTTTTTTATCGGTAGATTTAATGCCTGCCTCCGGATCTCCAGGTAACTTCCTGCCCTTTATTATTAACCAAAAAATCTTGCAAATGAAAAAATTGTTTTTGTTCGCCACTGCTGCTTTCATGTTCAGCTGCAACAATGAAAAAGCCAAAGAGGAAGAAAAACCCGCCGAAGCCAAATCGGAAAGTAAAGTAACGCTGCCGCAGAAAATGCTTTACCAGGCAACCGCCTCAGAAGGTAATCCGCAGAACATTGTGGAAGTAATGAATTTTAATGCCGATTTTATTGCGGGCAAACTGGATAATATCGGTTCGTACCTGGCCGATTCGGTTCATGTGATATTTGCCGATGGCATGGAACAGAATAATGTACGTGACAGTATTGCCGCCGGCATCAAAGCATGGCGGGCCATGATGGACAGCGCCAAACAAACCTATATCAGCGCCATTGCGGTGAATAATAAGGATAATGGAGATGAGTGGGTGATGCAGTGGATAGATGAGACCCATTATTATAAAGGAGGAAAAACAGAACACGTGGTTTATCACGAAGACTACCGTATGGTGAAAGGTAAGATACGGGAAGTGTTCCAGCATATGCAGGCGGTTCCGGCAAAAAAGTAAGAATTCGAAATTCAAAAGTCAAAATTCAAAAGTCAAAAAAGGAAGGCCTTATAATTCCAGGGGCTGTATTTTTACTTTTGAATTTTGACTTTTACCTTTTAAAACAGGCATCCCGCAGCATTTTCATATACAGCAACCCTTTCTCTTTTGCAAAGTTGATATTACGCTCCGGAATGTTTTCCGGGTTGGCATAATTCTCCAGCGCTTTGTCGATGCTTGACTCACGCAACAGGTGAAGCATGGGATAAACCGAACGGTTGGTATAATTGGCCGCATCTTCATTTGTTGAGCCGGCAAACAGGTACCGGGGATGAAAGCTGGCCAGCTGGTAAATGCCTTCGTAGCCATTTTCTTCCAGTATTTCTTCGGCTAGCGCTACAATGTCAAGATAATCATCAAAGCTTTCAAACGCATTGGGGAAAATGAGGAAAGAAGTTTCAATAGCCGGTTCATTATCCAGCCGGAGCAACTCGGGCAAAAAAGAATCGATACAGGTGTTTTCCATTTCACTTGCTTCTACCTGGTAATGTACGGCTTGTTGCTTTACCACACGGGCGGCAAAAGGACAAAAATTGCAGCCGATCACTACGTCGTTGATCCATTTTTTTGTTTCGTCGATTATTTGTTCAGCGGAAACCATACGAGTTTATATCGGTAGAAAAAAATGTTCAATATTCAATGTTCAACAATCAATGCTCAATACAAAGCCAGAATTCAATCCCTCGAAAATTGGATATTGAGCATTGGGTATTGAATATTTCTTACAGTTTAGCCGCCAGCTTTCTTCCCTTTATTATCTCGCTCACACGATATACCATGATGACGCTTACAATGATAATGCCCACGATCACATAACCCAGTGTATCGTAATGCTGCAACGGGCTGGTTTTGGTTGGCTGCACCACGATCATTCCTCCAACGGCCGCTGCAATGCCGCCGGCAATCTGTTGCAAGGAAGAATTGATGCTCATAAAAGCACCCCTGTCCTGCATTTGCGGCAATGCCGTTGTTAATGCCATGGCGGGTACCATGCGGCTCATAATGCCGATCATCATCACTATATTCATGAAGATGATGAACCAGAAGGGCACGTGCCCCAGGTTGGTATAGATCACCACTACGATCATCATCCAGACGGCGGCGATGGTAAATATTTTAAATTTATCAAACTGGTCGCTCAGTTTACCAACCATGGGCATGATAAAAAGAGACGACACACCACCTACCATGAAAAGGATGGGAAGCTGCTCATAAGTAACGCCCAGGTTGTTTACGGCAAAAGCGCTGCCCCAGGGCATCATCATAAAACCGCCGAGCGACATGAGGGCTGTTGACAAAAAGCCGATCCGGTAATCACGAAGCCGGAGTGTATGCCATAAATGTGTGATGGCGCTCTTCTCTGATCGCAATTCAAGGTGCTCAGTGATTGGCTGCAATTTGAAGATCACCACTAGCCAGATTATGGTTGCCAAGGCAACGATCATGAGAAAGGGTGATTGCCATCCCCAGTGGTTCGCAATATAAAGACTGATGGGTATACCTAATACCTGGCTGGCGCCAAAACCCATTTGCATAAAGCCCATGGCCCGGCCCCGTTGCTCCAGGGTAAAAAGATCGGCCATGATGGCGAGGGAGATGGAACCGATAACACCACCAAACAAACCGGTGATGATACGGGCTGCCATCAGCATATAATAAGAAGTACTTAACCCGCAGAACAAAGTACCTGCGATAAATCCGATATAAAAGAACAGCAATAGTTTTTTACGATCGAACTTATCGGCAAAGCCTGCCGTTAATAACCCCGAGATACCGGCGCTGAATGCATAGGCAGATACCGCAAAGCCAAACTGCGATGTAGTAAGCCCCATTGATTTCATCAGCATATCTCCCAATGGCGACATCACCATAAAATCAAGTATCACGGTGAATTGCGTAAGGGCGAGTAAAATAATTACGAGAACCTGGTAGGAGGTGAATGTTGGTTTGCCGGAGGAATTGCCATTGGTCATTGGTCAGTAGTAATTGTTTGTTTATCCGGGTTCAAAAGTAGGCAATTGTTGAGTGACCGGCTTTAGAAAACGGGAAAGAATGTCGCCGGGTTTACTGCATCGCCCTGAATTCCTCCTATATTTATAGTAAATAAGCAAAATGAGATTTTTAACTTTTGCAGTTGCCATCATTATATCGGTTGCCTGTACCACATCAATAAGTATAGGACAAAAAAGTACTGCCGCTAATACTTCGACTTCGCTCAGTACTTCAACTTCGCTCAGAACTGGTGCCGAGCAAACGGAAAAATATCTTTCTTATTTAAAAGGAAAGCGGGTAGCCATATTGGCGAATCAAACATCCGTCATTGGTAATACACACCTGGTAGACAGTCTGAAGAAACAGGGCGTTAACATCGTTAAAGTATTTGGCCCTGAACATGGTTTCCGTGGCAAAGCAAGCGCCGGCGATCATGTAAATGATGAAACAGACGCTGCAACCGGTATTCCAATCATCTCCCTATATGGCGCAAAAAATAAACCTTCGGCAGCCGACCTGGCCGATGTAGATATTATGCTCTACGACCTGCAGGATGTTGGCGTACGTTTTTATACCAACATCAATGCGTTGAGCCGGTTAATGGAAGCCTGTTATGAGAACGGTAAAGAACTGCTGATACTAGATCGCCCCAATCCCAATGGGTATTTGATTGACGGCCCGGTGCTGGATATGAAATACAAGTCGGGCATTGGTATGTTCCCGATACCTATGTCGCATGGATTGACCGTTGGCGAATTTGCACAGATGGCCAATGGCGAGGGATGGCTCAGCAATAAAGTAAAATGCAATATTAAGATCATCCCCGTGGCAAATTACAACCACGATATGCCGTACATCCTCCCGGTGAAACCCTCGCCCAACCTCAATACACCACAGGCCGTTCTGCTTTATCCCTCTACCTGTATGCTTGAAGGCGTGTACCTGAATCATGGACGGGGAACTTATTTTCCCTTTACCGTAATTGGCAGTCCGGAACTGAAAGGCATTTACGATTTCTCTTACACACCCACCAGTATAAAAGGCATGGCCGAAACTCCCTTGTTCATGAACGAGGTTTGTTATGGGATAGACCTGCGTAATTATGATACCGAACTGTTGCGAAAGTCGAAAAAGATAAACCTGCAATGGATCATGGAATTATACAAAGCACATCCGTTCAAAGAAAAATTCTTCGACTCAAAGCTGAGCAGGCAGATGAATAATATTGAGATACAAATTGGCTCTGGATTGTTTCGCCAGCAGATCATCGACGGGGTTTCGGAAGAAGTGATCAGGGCAAGTTGGGAACCCGGGTTGAGTGAATATAAACTGATGCGGAAAAAATATTTGCTGTATCCTTAACAATATTCAAAACTTGTGAGCTGCCACCGTCTGCTTGTCCCGATTATTTCGGGAGTCTCCGACCAACGGCGATTTAAAGTTGGAAACTTTAAACCAAAGCATCCCGGTCAGAGACCGGGACGAGTTGCACAATTATTTCATCAGCATCAGCGATCCCATGGTCTCTATTCCTTCAAATAAATTACCGATACGGATATTCTCATTCTCCGCATGCTGGTTATTATCGTAATTAGCTATTGGAACGGTGATTGTTTTGGCTCCCAGGTATTTTTCAAATACATATAAAGGAAGACTGCCTCCCATTGTTGGCTGCAGTACAACCCGGCCATTGGATGAAGCTTTAACCGCTGCCATCACTTTCTGTACAATGGGCAGGTCCATAGACGTACGCTGTGCATTGATGGCATCCTTGCCGGTGGTTACTTTTATGATCTTTGCATGGTTTGCTCTTTCTTCATCGGTTGGTTCATTAGCCGTTACATAATAACCCTGTGCCTTGATGTGATCGATCACTTTCTGCTGCTGCCGCTGCCAGTCGTTACCCATTACCAGCCGCAGGTCGATAACTGCACTTGCATAGGTGGGTATCTGGTTAGAGGCCATCTTACCTACATTACCGCTTTGTATGCCATTAATATTCAGCGAAGGCAGGTTGATGGCCTCACCGAGTGTTATTCCTTTCATTTCAAGGCCGATTATTCCCAGTTCTTTTTTCATTTGTTCATCTACGGAAGGCACTTCATTCAATGCTTTTCTTTCAGAAGGGCTCAAAGGAGTTACATCATCATAAAATCCTTTAATGGTAACCCGCCCGTCATCGTCTTTCATAGAAGATAAAAGTTTTACCAGCATCATGGCGGGGTTAGGCGCCCAGTTGCCATAATGACCACTGTGTAATGGGCGCTTTGATGCATACACGGTAACATCTACATGCGTGTCGCCCCGAACACCAAATACAATTTGTTTATTTCCCGACTGGTGAACAGGTCCGTCGCAAATGATCCACAAATCGGATTGGAGCAAGGCCCGGTACTTATCCAGTATCTCAGCAAGATGCATAGAACCGGCCTC
>DAOLIP010000040.1:0-29244 GCA_035328475.1 Ferruginibacter sp. | reverse complement strand
CCTTCGGTTGAAAATACCGCTTAGTGCCAACCCCGGCGGGTTGATCGACAAGGCGATTGCCGAACAGCAAAAAGCGCTGGCGCTCGAAAAAACAGCGCCGTATATCTACAACGAACTTGGTATTCTGTATATGCTTAAAAAGCAATACGCCAGGTCGGAGGAAAATTTCAGGGAAGCTATCCGGCGGAATGATACCTGGGCAATTCCACTGAGCAACCTGAGTGGTTTATACGCATTGACGAACCAGTTTGAAAAAGGATTTGCTGTTAATAAAAAGGCCGACAGTTTACAAACGAACAATCAAAATACCACCATCAATCAAGGTTTACTCAACGAACGATCGGGCAACCTGCTGTATGCCGAAGAAGATTACCGCAAAGCCATTGATATCAACGACCGGCATTATTTGCCTTTTGAAAGATTGGGCTATGTGTACCTGCGGATCACTGATTATGCCGCCGCCGATTCCTTCTTTTATGAAGCCGATCTTCGTAAAAGGGGATATCATTTCAAAGGCAATGCATGGCTTTCCGTGGCACCCAATATTGTTATGCCCCCCATTCCGCCGCAGGTATGCGCCCTGGATACGGCAAAACTGAAACCACAGGATTTTATGGCCTTCTTTTACTGGGGTATCAAAGAGTACGAGCAAAAACATTATGCCAATGCATTGCGTATCCTGAAGAAAGTGATCAGTGCCGACGGGGATAACCCGCTTGTTTTTCATTATATCGGAAAACTTTTCTACGACCAGGAAAAATGGGAAGAGGCTGAGATCTATTTCCAGTATGCCATTCAATATTACCTCCCCGATTCGGCGTTCAGGCTGCACATGGATGAAGAGATCGCTAAAGCCGTTTCGTATGGTTACGAACACAATTGCTTTGAGCGTTTTTATGAGAACCATTTCTATGAGGCGAAGGAGGACCTGTATTTCATAGCCCAAACATACGAGAACTGGGATCATGTGGAAGAAGCCGAACAATACTACCAGGAGATCATGGATACCTATCCGAATGAACTGGGTGGATATATCAAACGCTGGAACCTGTTGGAAAGGCTGGGGCGCTATGGACAGGCAGAGGATGTCATCAAATATTACGACGGCTATGGAGAAACAGAATTAGTAGAGCGTGAGCTGAATGCTTTTTACCGGCGAATGACAGAACGGTATCCCAACGAGGCGGCATGGAATTATAAACTTGGGTTATTGCTTTACAGCAGAGCGGCCGAAAAGCCGATGTATCCGTTCTTTGATACCCTGATCTGGTTTCCCAAGCTGAACAAAGAAGTGTTTGTTGACCACACGGTATATGGGTTACTCGGTCATGGGGATTACCAACTGGATGTAAATGTATTCCCCGGCGTTCAATCTATGATCAAAGCGTACAAGACCAAAGAAGATGTGACTTCATACCTGGTACCCGGCACTATGAAATTGCTGCCGTTAGCCGAACCCATTTACATGCCCCGAAAAGACGGTATTGAATATTTATCCCGTGCAGCAGAACGGATGACCGACAAGCGGGTACTGGGAGAGATCAATAATAAGATCGGAGATATTTATAACTGGGCAGGCTCAAAGAGAAAAGCGTACCCGTATTACAAACGATCGATAGAAATGGAACCCAGCAATGCAAATGCACGTCTCAACCTGGTGGATGCCGGAACAGCTATTTATAAGAACAGGGAAGTGTTTGATCAGTTGAAATACCTGTACGACAGTTCCCTGATCAATTATCCAAAGCGATTGACCTATGCCATTTTTTCCATGTATGCCGGCCAGGCCGAACGATCGCAGAAGGTATTGAATGAGGCAGTGGAAATGCAGCCATTTGAAATGGCCGACCTGGTGGATCTGCATGCCCGCCTGTATTTACTCACTAACAAAACAAAGGAATCCATCAAAACATACAGGGCTTACGCAGAACTTGTACCATCGCTTCCCGAAACCGAATATACCCTGGCAAAACTCTATGTCCGCCAGGGAAAGAAAACAGAAGCCATGCATTGGCTTGAGAATTCGATCCGGCATGGGTTTAATTATACATTCGTTCTGTTGCTGGATACTGATATGGACGGTTTGCGGAAAACTGGTAAATGGGAAGCGCTGATGCAGTCAATTAAACCTAAAGAATGGAAGAAGGGCGTTCGCAAAAACGAAGATATTTCCACAGGTAATTGAGGATGCTGCTACTGTGTTCCTTTTTCAAAGTAGGGTATCTGGCTGCATTTGTTTGCTGCATTTGCTGGTAAAGGACATTCCACCCGCATGGCCAGCTTCCTCGTTTTTATCATGGATTCTTCCATGATCTTATCCCAGTTTGCATTGTTGTTTAAAAAACTCAGCTGGCCTTCGATTGCGTTTAAAAAATTGTACGAGAAGAATCCCCCGAAATTATCGTTGCAGATAGAACGCTGTCCTGGGTTTGCACCTGTTGCCAGTATCGACATGCGTTTTGTATTCAGAAAAAGATCGGCAGCGTTTTGATAGCTTCCGCTTAATGTAAAACCTTTTGTTACGGAAGGAGGTTTTGCTTTCACACTGTATGTTTTACTCATATCGTTGCAGCAATCGGCCAATATCAGTTTAAACCGTGCCTTCATGCCTGAAATGCTTTGAAAGATATCT
Organism: Ferruginibacter sp.; assembly: GCA_035328475.1. Lineage (GTDB taxonomy): Bacteria > Bacteroidota > Bacteroidia > Chitinophagales > Chitinophagaceae > Ferruginibacter. The sequence continues at coordinate 26,612 of DAOLIP010000040.1, read as the reverse complement.
GCCAGGCTTTTGGAGTTGAGGTTATTCGGGTTCTCGTCGTAATTGGGCCGGAGGTCAATGTAGGGCGGGCGGCGGTTGTCGTCCTTTTGCCTGAATCCGTGGCCCGTGTAATAGAATACAATGATGTCGTTGGAGCCTGCATTTTTGAGTTTTTCAATGGCTTTTTCCACTTCGGTAAGGTTGTATCGTTTACCGGCAATGGTATCAAATACAAAACGGATCCCAAGGAATTCTTTCAGGTCCTTGAAAAATTTGATTGTCCTGCGCATATCCATGGCACAGGCATTTCCAATGCTCTGGTCAAAGGTGTTTGCCACCACCAGCAGGTGCATGGTGAGGTTTGGGTCTACCACCGGAATATCCCGGGTAGCAGCGAACAGCGAGGTATAGAATTTATCCCGGTTGGTAAAATACGTAAGCACCAGGTCATTGGTAAGGTCTTTCTTTTCGAGATAACCGACCGATGAAAATGCGGTAACAGGCCCTTTGCAATCATCAATGGCAAAACTGAAACCATAGGGTTCAAATAAACTGCTCTGCTGGTCTTTCCGGAAACAGAAATAAGCAGGAAGCGTAATGCCGTTATCATTACCAAAAACAACCTGGTTCTTTTGCAGTTTATAATACAGCATGTCTGTATTGGAACAACCGGTTATTTTATCTGTGAATTCTTCTTCAGCCTTCAGGTCTACCAGGGTGCTGTCGTTGCTGCCGGGAGCGGTAAAACGGATCCTGGCCTGTGCATTACCATCTGCATAATTGATAAAAAATGTTTTGCACAAAACCGGTCCGCCCGGCTGCTCTAAAGAAAATGAAAACTGGTAAGTGACCTGGGCACGAATGCATAATCCGGTCAGTAAACAAAAGGCCAGAAGAGAGACTGACCTTTTCACCCAGGCATGCGATATAATGAGCAAATGAAGTCTGTTTAAATAATTATTTGAAAAATCTGAAAGAAAATAGTAAACTTATACTCTAAAACTACTAAAATGATCAAGCAAAACAAAACAAAACTGTCTCTTATTTTTTCCGCCATGTTCTTTGCATGTGTTCTCATTGCCAGCTGTAATAACAATTCCGAATCAGAAAAAGCTGAAACGAAAGATACAATAACTGCTGTTCCGGCTGCGCCTGAAGTGAAAAAAGATACTCCTGCAGCGGTAATTGACACAGGGGCCATTAAAGGGAATACCAAACCCACTCCGGAGAAGCCATAACCTACTGGCTAATCTTCGCTTTTTTTGACAGTATATTTTGTCTTCTTAAATGTAAAACGAATTGATTCATTCCGGTGGATCAATTTTTTTATGAGCCATGCTTCAATGCGGTGATGGCCGGGAATGAGTATGGCTGCAATGCTTACAAATATCAGCATCTCCAGTACCGGGGTATGGTTGGTTAGTTCTGCAACCGTGGGATGAAGCAGCAGCAGCAGGTATTCGAACAGGATGAGCAGCGAAAGAATGCCCAGCGCTTTCACGATTCGGGTATGAATGCGGATCCTGCTCAGCAGAAGGGTGAGCAGGAAAAATCCCGGAATGAAAATCCCGATGAACAGAAGCTGCAGTTGTTGTTTCCTTTCTTTGGCAGCGATCCGGGTCTTTTCGGCCATCTCCAGCTGGCGGAGGTTTTCATTGCTTGACAGCAATTGAATTTTCCGGATATTATCTTTTCCATTTAAAGAATCGTTCAACTGCTGGGTCCTGCTCAGGTACAGGAACGCACTGTCGATATTATTATTTGTCTTATACAGGTCAGTGAGAAATGTGGCTGCATTCAATTGCCAGTTCAGGAACCCGTCTTTTTCGGCCAGGTTCAGCGACTGCTTTGCATAATAGAAAGCAGAGTCGGTAGTTCCCGATGTACGTTTGTAAAGGTTTGCCAGTCCCAGGTAAGCCTCACAAAGTACTTCATCATTATTACTGGCTTTCAGGTGTTCTATGGCTGAATAATAATTCAGTTTCGAAAAATCGAAATTGCCCATTTTGAGATAGGTATGACCGAGGCCGGTCATGGAGTTACCGATGAAATCCTCATTTTTAAGATTCGTGGAAACAATGAGCGACCTGTTGAAATACTCGAATGCAGAATCTGTTTTGTTCAGGCGGTCGTACACATCACCCAGGTTCATAAGGATATAATATCTTGAATCTTCCAGCCGGAACTTCTGTATCACGGAATCGGCTTTGTAATAATACAGAAGGGCATTCTGGTATTCTTCCTGGTAGCGGTAGATGATGCCGATATTCATCAGCACGGTTGCCAGGTCATCGGGATTATTTACTTTTTCAGCAATGGGCAATTTCCTGAAATTATATTCCAGTGCCCGCGAATAATTTCCCAGTTTACGGAAAGTGGAAGCAAGTACACCCATTGCCTTCGACTGCCCGTCGATATATTTTATTTCATTGGCCAGGTTCAGGGCTTTCTGGGCGTATACCAGGGCAGTATCCGGGCTATATACACTCATTACACTGGCAAGCCGCCACATCAGTTTCACACGGGCTGTGTCTGTCTTTTCTGTTTGCAAAAGTAACTGGAGACTGTCGGCCTTTTGTTTTTGTGCGTATAAACCAATTGGTAAAGATATAACTAGCAGTAAGAGGAGTTTTGTTCTGATCATTGCCGAATAAGGTTTACCGGCAACTAATTTAAATCTTATAAATGATTTGGAACAAATAAAATGGCACGGCAGTTCCGGAACAGCGCCATTTTATCATTATCCCATCAGAATAATCTTTCTTCCGGAGGTTTGATTCCCTGAAGCCGGATATAGATGGTTGTTTGTCCGCGGTGGTGTGTCTGGTGTTCAAATGTTTTCACCATCATGGCAAACCTCGTTACTTCAAACCCGAATACCTTCTTTTTTTCACCCCATTTGACAAGGTCGGTATTTTTAATAGCAGCAATACAGTAGTCGTAGCTGCTGGATACGTAATACATTACCGAATCCTTTTTCTGGGCGGTAGTGCTGCGTTCCAGGTCCGACTTTAAAAAAGCGGGTGGTTGCTGGTCAGTAGCAGTTGACATCAGGAAAAGGTTTCCCTGGGCAAGGTGAAGCATTTGCTGGGCAAAACTGCGGATACTGTCTACCGCCTTAAAAGTGTATTGATCAGGGGGCATGGTATTCAGGTAATCCACCGTGTAGGCTTTTGCCCGTTCCCATTCCTTTATCATCTGTGCTTTTATGTCATCGGCGCTGAGATTTTGTGCTGAGGTATTTTTTGAAGTGACAATAGTTAAAAGGCAGGCTGTTGCCAATATGATGGTCTTTTTCATAACCAGTAGTTTAGTTTACTAAAGTAGTAAAATGGAAACAGTTTCACAATTTTAAGCCAATTACAGAGGAAAATCCTGCAAAATAAACTTCCGGGTATTCCGTTTGATAACCGGTACTGTACAAAAATCCGGGCCTGATTTCTTCTTATTTTCACATGCAAAACCAAATTCCATGATCAAACGCTTTTTTGTTGCAATGGCTTTTACCTGCCTTTTTGCTTCCGCATGTATTTCGCAGTCGAATGGCCTTTTGCCATTGACCGGCCTGCGGTATTTTACAGAGGGGGTATCGGCAAAGTCAATTGAGGTAAAGATAGATGGGGCGCAACTTATCAGCAACCGGATCCCTTTGAATAAAGACATTGAAATACTGCTTACCCGCCCGGCGGGTTTTAAACAAGCCAATAAGATCATTTATGCCGGGGCCGAAATGACCCTTGTTTCACCCAGGGGAGAGGTACTTTCTCAAATCCCTAACCTGCTGGCCAGGAACGAATCAACCGGGTTCATCACCGGGGATCTTTCTGCTTTGAGCATTAAGTTCGGTATCACTTCAGAAATGATCAAGGCTAACATGAACGGAACCGTCAAAATACGGCTCTACGACCTGAAGGGCAAAAGCCAGATGCGGCTTGAATTACCGATAACCCTGGCAAGAATAGGCGAACCCTTACAGGTTTCAAAAACTACAAAACCCATACAGGTAAAAGGAGGAGCGGTAGGTGTGGTAAACGGGCTGAAAGCGAAGAACGTTCTGGTATCGGTTGATACCAGCATCAGCGTAGCTCCAAAAATGGCTTATACCAGCCTGGATATTTCGGCTATTGAAGGATCAAGCATCTCAGGCATTTTCCAGGGCAAGGAAAGTTTTTGGGTGTATGACGATAACCTGAATGAAGTGAAAATAACCGACATCCTTCTTAAGCAGGTAAAAGGAGCGATGGAAAATAATAATGTGGATTATACATTGAAGATCCCTTACCGTCTCAAGAACAACACCGCAAAATTATACACCGTTCGTTTCCGGTGGGAGAGCCCTGATAAAAAACAACTGATCGATGTAGTGATGAAGATGTAACTGTCATTTGCATTTGTTCACAAATTCAATCAGTTCGATCACCGATATATTTTTTGCGTCCTGGTAGTTGTGGTATTGTTCGGCCACTACATCCACGGCGCAGTCGCAATACTTGTGTGCATTGTCTTTGCCAACCACCCGGCCGGCCTTGTCTTCACAGTTGGAAACAAATTCCTTTATTTCCCTGTTGAGCCAGTATTTGGCGGCAATACGCCCAACGGTTTTGCAGGAAATAATGACGAGGATAATAAGAGAAAAGCTGATCAGCAGCATGGAGGTTCTTTTCATAACAGGTGGTTTGGTGAATTGAATATTCAATCAGAACGGTTCTGTTGTAAACATACTTTAAGTTTTTGAGATCTTTCGTAATTCTACTTCGTAAAAAAGCTGTGCGTATCTTTTTTACGGAAATTGTTTAGTGGTTGGTTCGGTTTTTGTTAAATTTAAGTAATTAAAAAAATCCCATCGTATGAGAACCATTGCTTACCTGGCAGTCAGTTGCCTCACACTTTTATTCATTGCCCTGGTATTGCTTATCGTGCTTTTCATTAAGCAATAAAATTTACCGGGTTATCGGGTGGTGGCTGAGGCATAAAACTAAAGGCCATTTCCCCGAGATAAATTACCTGCCGGATCTCGTAAGAGGCCCGGCTTTTTATTTTAAATAAATGCGTTAACTGACTTATATCAACAGTTTTGCACAAAATGGTCACATCTGCATAATTCATTGGCGTTGGCGGGGGTAAAAGAGAGCAGGGAGACTGCTTACTGCCCTACATTTGCGGGGTGAACCAAGCAATTGTTTAACCTGCTAAAAATTTATGTGATGTTGAGAAAAACCATCCTTATTGTTTCTCTTTTTTTAGTGTATACCATTGGCCAGGGGCAAACCATAAAAAGCCAGGCCACTTTCCGCATGTTGAAAACGGCAACCACCCTCATGGAAGCCCAGCAGTTTGAAGCCGCTGAGGAATTCTTCAACAAGGGACTTCAGAAAGCCAAAGCCAATTACGATGCCTACTGCCAGGCATTTGCTTACGAAGGCCTGGGCAACCTGTACAGTAAATTAGACAGGACGGAACTGGCCATCAGCAATTATAAATCGGCTGTGCGGATATACCGCAGCATGGGACTTACGGTGATTGCCGATGTGGTGGAAAGTCTTCTCAAAAGCCAGCAGGGAATTGGCGATATGTATGCCGGTATAGAGATTGGAGCCAAGGGCATTAAACTTACCGTGATAGAAGTAAAGCTTAGTAAAGACAGGGAGTATGATTATACACTCCTGAGCGATACCTCTATCAATACAGATGCAGCGGCTCTTTCTTATCAAAGCGAAAAAGAATCGATGGACGCCATTGCTGTTCTCTGGAACATACTCAGCAGCCGCTATAAGATACCTTCCAGTAAGGTACATATTGTGATCAGCAGTGGGCTAAAGCAGGAACTGGATAAGTACAATAAAGTAGAATATTTTGCCAATATCATCCGCCCGGTGAATCTTGATCCGGCGATCAAAATAACCTATATCACTCCCGAACAGGAATCGCAACTGAGCCTGTTGGGCATAGTACCGCAGAAGCGTCGTTTTACCGCCACGCAACTGGATGTGGGAAGCGGTAATACCAAGGGAGGCTATTACAACGAGAACAAAATATTCATACCGGTTACGTTTCCGCTTGGAACCAAATCCTTTCAACGCCTGATCGAATCAAAAACAGACGGTGGTATTGATAATTATGTGAAAACAGCCGAAGGCATCTGGAGAGATAGCCTGAAACGGATTGTGATGAATGAGTTCTTTATAAAAAGAGACGTTCGCAATCGTGACATTATGTACATCTCGGGTGGTGTGGTATGGGCCATTGTTTCACTGATGCATCCGGAAAGTGCCAATTATAATTATACTGAGATAACCAGCCAGGATATCTCCGAATTCAGGCGCCTGCTTAATACGGATTACGAGAACCTGTTAAAACCCGATCTTTCATTTATGGCTGACCCGGCCCAGATGAAAGTATCGCAAAAGAACCTAGTACGGGTTTTAAATACGTACGATAAGAAGGCTTTACTGGCAGGAACCATCTGGCTGGATGAACTGATCAAAGAAGTAAATACCGCCAACCCTTCCAAAAAATTCATTTATGCCAAGTATGCTTACGTAGGCTGGATAAGCGGGTATATCATTAAAAAAGTGACCCAGCAATATACCGGCCTGGTTAACTAAGCCGTAATTGCTGAACCAAGGATATTAGACAAATTTCTACGGGGAATCGGTCTGCGTGTTGTTGGTTTTGGAAAGTGCACAGTATTATATTTGTGTTGCTTTAGAATTCCAATCCCTGACACCATATCCAATACCAGTAAAAGTTTCCCTGATAAGATTCTTTTGAATAATAAAGCCTTCATTTTGAAGGTTTTATTATTTATTGCTGGAAAATTTATATAATTGTTTAACGCAGCTATTTTCGTTAAAATATCCCCCTTTCCGGCAATATTTTTTTGAGCAATCCGTTTATAGATGAAACCCTGATAACTATGAAAAAAGCTATACCCTTAGCTGCACTCCTGTGCATGTCAATTTTCTTTCTTAACTCCTGCGCCACCACTCAAAATTCAGTTGTTCAGCCTAAAACAGACACCGAAGATGCCGGAACGGCCAGTGTTTATGTTGTTAAGACCGACGGCTCCACCCAACAGTATTCCAGTCTGAAACTGGTAACCGGGGTGCTGGTAACGCCACACCTGCTTGCCGATGGCAAAACGGTTATTGATGCAAAAGACGTGCTGGCCTACCAGGATGGACGCCGCTTTGCTGTTTCGCAGAAATTATTAAAGACCAAAAAAACAAGTTTTGTGGCTGTAGAAACCTTACCCGGTTTTGCAGTTCGTATCGCTAAAGGAAAACTCAATATCTACAGCCGTAAATACTACAATGGCAATATTGCGGTAACCGAATATTTCCTGCAGTCGGGTGATGAGGGCGAGATCGTTGCCTATTCTCCGGAAGTAATGAAAGAACTGATCAAGGATAATACCGCCGCCGTAGATTATTACAACAGCAAGGTGAAGGTTTCGCCTAAATCAAAGAAATTGCTGACAACGGCCAATATGTACAACAATTCCGATCCGTATTTATCCAAGAATTAAAACAGCAGATCCTTTCTCTGAATATAGTTTTTGAGTAACACGCCGACAAGCTCACCATGGCTGAAACAGTGCCAGGCTGGGCTTGTCGGCGTGTTATACTTATCAGTTCAGCACCGCCTGCATATCGTTGTTCAGGGGCATGCTGTTGCTGTGGTCTTTTACCACGTTGTAAAGGGTATCCCGTTCAACGGGACGGCGCTTTGCCTGTTTGATAAGCATCACCAGTTCTTCGGTGGTCATGGCCGGGTTCTGTTCTTCGCTGCCTGCCATACTGTATATCTTGGTAGAGTCGTCAATAGTGCCGTCAATATCATTTACCCCGAACGAAAGGGTGAGTTGTGCATTCTGCCTGCCCAGCATCGGCCAATAAGCTTTCAGGTGAGGGAAATTATCCAGGTAGATCCTGGCAATGGCATACAGCCGCATATCTTCTGTAACCGAAGATTCAGGCACATGGCTCATGGCATTGTCCTGGTTTCGGAACTTCAGCGGAATGAATGTATTGAAACCTCCTGTTTTATCCTGCAGTTCCCTCAGTCTTCGCATATGATCTACCCGGTGCTCATATTTTTCAATATGTCCATACAGCATCGTGGCATTGCTGTGCATGCCTAAATTATGCGCTGCTTCGTGAATGGCCAGCCAGCCGGTTGCATCTACTTTGTCGGCACATATCTGTTCCCGTATCTCCGGGTGAAAGATCTCGGCGCCGCCGCCGGGTAAACTATCCAGCCCGGCCGCATGCAGTTGTTTCATCCCTTCTTCAATACTAAGCTTTGCCTTGCGGAACATATAGTCCAGTTCTACGGCCGTAAATGCTTTTACATGTAAACCGGGGCGATGTGCTTTTATCTTCTGCATCAGTTCAATAAAATAAGCCATGTTCATTTTGGGATGAACGCCGCCCACAATATGCACTTCGGTGATGGGCTTGCCGTCGTACGACTTTACAATATCAAGCATTTGGTCGATGCTTAATTCCCATCCGTCTTCCTTATGGGCATACAGGCGTGAGTATGAACAGAAATTGCAACTGAACACACAAACATTGGTGGGCTCAATATGAAAGTTCCGGTTGAAGTAGGTGGTATCGCCGTGTTTGGTTTCCCGGATATGGTTTGCGAGGGAACCTGTAAATGCAAGACTGCCTTTTTCAAAAAGCAACATACATTCTTCATCGGTTATGCGTTCACTGTTCTTCACTTTCCGGGCAATTCCTTTAAGGCCTTCATCAGTTGCGGCATCCATTAAAATATCTATAGAAGAGGGCATTGTAATTTTTTTACAAATTTACGGTACCGGGGATTCTTACCGGCCTTTTTTTACAGATAATCGCACCCAAAACGGGGCAGGGTTGTTTTGGGTTGCAGAATAAATGGTTATCTTCCAAGTCTGAAAGAAAACATGCTATATGAGTATTAAGTTGCGTCTTACATTGATGAGTTTCCTCCAGTTCTTTGTGTGGGGGGCCTGGTTGATCACCATCGGAACCTACTGCCTGAATGCGAAGGGCTGGACCTTTCCTCAATTCGGCGCCATATTTTCCACGCTTGCACTGGCTTCCCTGTTCATGCCTGCCATTACCGGTATCATTGCCGATAAATGGATGAATGCAGAAAAGCTTTACGGCATACTGCATATTTTATACGGAGCTGTCCTGTTTTATGTTCCGGCAGTGGATGATCCCAATACCTTGTATTATGTCATTTTCGGGGCAATGATCTGTTATATGCCCACCATTTCCCTTTCCAACTCAATTGCATACACCATACTTAAGGGAGGAGGTTTTGATGTGGTAAAGGTCTTTCCGCCGATCCGTGTATGGGGAACCATCGGCTTCATCGTTGCTATGTGGATGACCAATCTCACCGGCAGTAAAGCGAATGCAAACCAATTCTATATTGGAGCAATAGCGGCGGTGTTGCTGGGATTGTATTCTTTCAGTCTGCCCAAATGCCCGCCGCCCAAATCCATTTCAAAAGATGCAGGTATTATTGAACAGCTTGGATTAAAGGCGTTCAAATTATTCGGGAATTATAAAATGGCGTTGTTCCTTCTTTTCTCCATGATGCTGGGCGCTGCACTTCAACTTACCAATATGTATGGCGATTCATTCCTGAGCGGTTTTGAAGCAGTTCCTGCCTACAAAGATTCGTTCGTTGTAAAATATTCCACCATCATACTGTCCATTTCACAGATGTCGGAAACCTTGTTCATTCTTACGATTCCGTTCTTCCTGAAACGTTTTGGAATCAAGGTTGTGATGCTGTTTGCTATGTTTGCCTGGGTACTCCGCTTCGGCTTATTCGGTTATGGTGATCCTACTGCATTCGGAACAGGATTGATCGTATTGTCCTGCATTGTTTACGGAATGGCTTTTGACTTTTTCAATATCTCGGGTTCTTTATTTGTGGAAACAACTACTGATCACAGTATTCGTTCCAGCGCCCAGGGCCTGTTTATGATGATGACAAATGGGGTAGGAGCCTGGCTTGGAAGTACCATCAGCGGTTATATTATCGGAAAATATTTTGTGGCGGCAGATGGAACAAGAGACTGGCATAATATCTGGCTCTGCTTTGCTGCTTATGCATTGGTGGTAGCCATATTATTCGGGATACTGTTCAAACATAAACACGATCCCAATGCAGTAGAGAACGTACAGCATTAATTCAACTCAACTATTGCTGTATTAAAAATCCCCTGCTAAAAACAGGGGATTCTCTTTATAAAGGAAATATGTTGAGCTTATTATTTATGCTGTTCAATTTTCTTTACAAAATTAGCCTTAGGCTGTGCGCCTACTAATTTGTCAACCACCTGGCCGCCTTTTACAAAAAGAATGGCCGGTATACTGGTGATGCCGTAGTTCATGGATATCTGCGGGTTATTATCCACGTTTACCTTGCCTACGTTTACCTTTCCGTCGTATTCTTTTGACAGTTCTTCAATTACGGGGCCTATTGCACGGCAGGGGCCGCACCATTCTGCCCAAAAGTCAATTACTGATAGTTTATCGGATTCCAGAACATTGGTTTTAAAGTTCGAATCGGTGAATTCTAGTGCCATAGTTAATTTATTTTTATTGTACTACAAGAGGGCAAATTTAAGCCCATTCCTGTTACTGTGCTGTTATGACATATCCACAGTATGTGACGAAAAAGAATTGGCAGGGGGAAGGCCAATATGGCGTTTGGGAAAATAGTCATTGGTCATTAAGTCATTGGGAAGAGTTTACTGGTTGGCAGGGTCTTTAAATGGCTAATGCCCCAATGACTACTGTTAATTGAAACTGAATTTATGGATTCCGCTGGTTGTTCCTGTCCGGTAACAGGTTCCGGTTAATTCAATAACTTTAAAAAGAAAAAAATGAAAGCACTGATCATCGGCGCCACGGGAGCTACGGGTAAAGACCTTGTAAATGTATTGCTGCAGGACCCGGATTATACAGAAGTAGTGGTCTTTGTACGGCGTTCAATGGGGATGGTTCATCCTAAATTGTCGGAGATACTGACTGATTTTGACAAGCTGGAAGAGGTATCCGAACAGATCAACGGAGTTGTGTTGTTCTCCTGCCTGGGAACTACCTTAAAAGCAGCTGGCTCTAAGGATAAACAGTGGCATATCGACTATGAGATGCCCTTGAAATTTGCAGAGATCGCTAAGAAGAACGGTGTTTCAAAAATTGTTTTGTTGTCTGCCTACGGTGCTTCTCCAACAAGCAGCGTCTTTTATTCCGGTCTGAAGGGTAAACTGGAAGAAGCAACCGCCGCTCTCTCATTTGATCAGTATATTATATTCCGGCCCGGGCTGTTGTTACGAAAAGATACCAGCAGGCTGGGAGAACGTATAAGTGCCGGCCTGTTAAAAGCCCTCAACAGCGTTGGATTGATCCGGAAGTTCAAACCAATGCCTACCGCCGTACTTGCTGAAAAGATTGCAAAGGCGCCGAAAGTATTTACAAACGGAAAGCATGCGATAGAGTTGGATAAGATATTTGGGTTTTAGGAGATAGTCATTGGTCATTAAGTCATTGATAAGAGTTCACTGGTTTGCAATGTCTTCAAATAGCCAATGCCCGGCTGGCAGGTATTTCTGCATTCGTATTTGTCAAGCCCCGTTATTCTTTTTCTTAAATGACTGGCTTATGCTGATTATGACCGGGATCAATAAAAGCATGAATGTAAATGGCAAGAACCAAAAACCTAATCCATTTGTTACACCGGTCGTTGTGAGGTAAGTGAAAAGAATGATCAAAGAAAAGATTATAAGAATGGCCAGTTTTAAAAACCGCAACATTCTTGTTGCAATGATATATTGCTTTTGGGCATTGTTCTCAGTGATCTTTGTCACGTAGTTAAAAATATGTGGATACTTATTCAACTGTGTCAACCCCAAATAAATTATTGTCGCAAGGACAGGTAAAATTAAAAGTGTCAGTTTATTCCCATAACCGTCTGCTTGTCCGGAAGCGTTAAAATGTGTTGGAATTGTTATGGGCAGGTTTAAAAAAGTATAAAGTGTCAAACCCCACATAACAACTAAGAATATTTTGCTTGTCAACTCCAGTTTATTGTCAAGTGACGAAAGGGGAAGTTTTATTTTAGGGCTTGTTTCCATTTTTAAAATGTCTGCCTGCGATGCCTGTCTGTAAATTTGCTGATGTTAGTTGGTCAATTTAAATAAGACAATGTGAAAATATTGGAATCAGGATTTTCTTTGTCTGTTTCTTTGGATTGAAGAAAGTTAAGTCCCGATAATAGTTTAGCCGAATTCTGGTTTTCGTTGTGAGTATGCGCTATTATTTTTTGAAACTGCAATGTCTGAAAAGTATAGTCGATGACTTTTTCTGTCGCTTCTTTCATAATTCCCTTCCCCTGAAATTTTACCATAAGTTCATACCCGATTTCGCAACTATTTGTTTCATTTGAAAAGTCAAAAAGGCAAATTGTTCCAACAAATGTTTTAGTCTTTGTCAAGGTAATTACCCAATAAAGTGAGTTGTTTCTTTTAATGTTATCATTAACCTTGTTGATAAAGTTTATTGCATCTTCCATTGTTTTGCTTGGTTCCCTGTCGAGATATTTGTTTATTTCTGCGTCAGAACGCAAAGCAAAAATATTTTGCTGATCATCAATGGACAATTGCCTAAGAGTAAGCCGTTCAGTTTTCAGGATTGGGAAAGAAGTGAAATTTCTGGTTATCATTCTGTCATATTTACATTGTTTAAGCTGGGTGAGTTATACTGACCACTGACGTTTGTATTGCCGTACTCAATCCCAAAAAACCACATTCACTTACAACCAGTTGCTATTATTATAACCCGGTTGTTGGCAACAACAATACTTTTTAGAAATACTAAGATAATCAAATGACAAATAACCAATGCGCAATTGACAGACATTTTCCTTACATCTGGCAAGAGGGTTTATGAACATTTATAAAAGCAGAGGATAAAGCTGCGGCGGTTCAAAAAAAACTGTACCGGATCATGAAACAGCAAAATGTACCGGTACAAAAAGCGGTTTAAAAAATTGATCCAAAAAACGAAAAATAAAATTGGTACAAGTTCTCTTTGAATATTGAACAGGGAACAAGGAGTGATGAATGAATAAGTCGCTAAGGCTGAGTTCCAGTTCCTAAACCCTAAACTTATAAACTTCCAACCCTACGCCGTCACCACACTCACCTCAATATCCTTATTCTCATTCAGGAAAATGGCCAGTTCATCGTTCATGGTCACACTTCTTTCCAGGCTGTACATGCCTACTTTGAATTTATGCCGGCTGTCGATGATGTTGAATTTTATGGAGGTCTTGCCGGGATGTGCCTTAATATTCTTATCAATGAAATTTACCATTTCTTCATTAACGAACTGCGGCTCCACATCGATCACCACCTGTTTGGTTAAGTTGGGCTTTACCGTATCCAGCAAATGCAGTTTCGCCAGTTTAAAATCGTATTGATCGCTGTTATACCGTTGCCGGAAAGAACCCTCCACCATCACGATCATCCCCTTCTCTAAGTAATTCGTGTATTTTACATAGTCTTCGCTCCACAGCATGAACTCAGATTTACCGCTGTAATCTTCGATCACCAGTACCCCGAAATTCTTGCCCGTTTTTGTAAGCCGGTGCTGTGCATCTACCACCAAACCAGCCAGGCGAAATTGTTTTGCCGGGTTGGGATGCGTGGTTACGGCTGCTTTGAATTCATTGTAATCTGCAAGCGGCGTAATATTATAATGTTTCATCTCGAACTTGTAATTATCCAATGGGTGACCGCTCATATACATGCCGGTCACTTCTTTCTCATAATCCAGCTGAACGGCCAGCGGCCATGGTTCACAGATGGGCAGGCGGGGAGGAAGGATATCGGGCATCTGCAGGTCGCCAAACAAGGTGTTGCTGGTATTGACTGCATTGGATTGGTACACACTGCCGAACTTTACTATTTTCTCGAGGCCGGTTACATCGCCCGGCGGTGCATAGAAATACTGTGCACGAATGAGATCAGGAAAACAATCAAATGCGCCTGAATAAGCCAGGCTTTCGATCGATTTTTTATTGACCGAACGGTGATTGATCCGTTTGGCAAAATCGAAGATGGTAGTAAAATGCCCATGCTTATTTCTTTCTTCAATGATGTTCTGAATGGCATTTTCACCCACGCCTTTTAACCCGCTGAATCCAAAACGTATCTCACCTTTTTTATTCACCGCAAAACCATTCTGCGATTCGTTGATATCGGGCCCCAGCACCTTTAATCCCATTCGCTTGCATTCTTCCATGAAGAATGTGATCTTATCGATGCTGCCGGCATGGTTCAGCACGGCGGCCATATACTCACTGGGGTAGTGCGCTTTTAAGTAAGCTGTTTGATAGGCTACAAATGCATAACAGGTGGAATGCGATTTATTGAATGCATATTGTGCAAATGCTTCCCAGTCGGTCCATATCTTTTCCAGTTTATCTGCCGGGTGACTTTTTGCGGTGGCGCCGCTGATGAACTGTGCCTTCATCTTATTCAGCACGGCAATTTGTTTTTTACCCATGGCCTTACGCAACACATCCGCATCGCCCTTGCTGAAACCGGCAAGCTTCTGGCTCAGCAGCATCACCTGTTCCTGGTAAACGGTGATGCCATAGGTTTCCTTCAGGTGTTCTTCCATATCGGGCAGATCGTACTGCACCTGCTTTTTACCATGCTTGCGGTCTACATAATCTGGTATATAACTCATGGGCCCGGGCCGATACAGGGCGTTCATCGCAATCAGGTCATCGAATTTATCGGGCTTCAGTTCCCGTAAATATTTCTGCATACCCGGACTTTCAAACTGGAAGGTTCCATTGGTATCGCCGTGTTGATAGAGCTGGTATGTTTTTTCATCATCCAGGGGAATGGTATCGATGTCGATCTCCACGCCGTGATTTTGCTTAATCAACGATAGAGCCGTTTTTAAAATGCTGAGTGTTTTTAAACCCAGGAAGTCCATTTTAATTACGCCGGCTTCTTCAATAGTGCCGCCTTCGATCTGTGTAAGCCACAGGTCACTTTCTTTTGAAGTGGCAACGGGAATCAGGTCAGTAAGGTCTCTGGGAGCAATGATGATGCCTGCTGCATGAATACCGGTATTGCGTACCGATCCTTCCAGTATTTCCGCCTCATGCAAAATGGTGCTTTGCAAACCTGGATTGTTATATATCTCCCGCAGCTTTTTTACATTTTCAATATCATCTGCCACCAATGCTTCTTTTTCTTCCAGCGATTTTTCCCGTACTGAGCCTGCTGAAGCATTTGCTTCTTTAACCGTGAAGGGAGCATGCAATAATCGTTTCAGGTTAATACCCGGCCGCTCCGGAACCAATTTGGATAAAGCCCGGCTTTCTGCCAACGGCAGGTCCATTACCCTGGCCACATCGGCAATACTGCTTTTGGCAGCCATGGTACCGTAAGTGATGATCTGCGCCACCTGGTTTTTACCATATTTCTCTACCACGTAATTGATCACTTTCTGTCTTCCATCATCATCAAAGTCGGTATCAATATCGGGCATGCTCTTACGATCGGGATTCAGGAACCGTTCGAACAGCAGATTGTATTTAATGGGATCGATATTGGTGATGCCTATGCAATAGGCCACTACCGAGCCGGCGGCAGAACCACGGCCCGGGCCTACAAACACGCCCATATCCCTGCCCGCCCTTATAAAATCACTTACGATGAGGAAATAACCGGCAAAACCCATCTGCTTTACAACGCCCAGTTCAAACTTTATGCGTTCCTCTGTTTCGGGTGTTAATATCTTATACCGTTCTTTTGCCCCGGCCCAGGTAATATTTTCCAGGTAATCGTCCTGCGTTTTGAAATTGGGAGGAACCACAAAGTTGGGCAGCAGGATGTCCCGTTTCAGATCCAGCAGTTCTACTTTGTCCACTATTTCATTGGTGTTGTCGATGGCCTCGGGAAGATCTTCAAACACTTTGGCCATCTCTTCCGTTTTCTTAAAATAGAACTGGTCGTTGGGAAATGCAAAACGTTTGCCTTTGGCAAATACATCATCATCGCTGAATTCCCGCAGGGCAGGGGTGCTTTGTTTTTCGCCGGTGTTGATGCAAAGCAGGATATCGTGTGCATTAAAATCCTTTTGATCCACATAATGCGAATCGTTGCTGGCTATAACTTTTACATTATACTTTTTTGCAAACTTCAGCAGGATGGCATTCACTTTTTCCTGTTCGGGAATACCATGGCGTTGCAGTTCCACGTAATAATCCTGCTGGAAGATATTGAGCCACCATTTAAATTCATTCTCTCCTTCCTCTTCGCCTTTCTTTAAAATGGTTTGCGGCACCAGGGCCCCAAGGCAACAGGTGGTAGCGATCAGGCCTTCGTGGTATTTATGAATAAGTTCTTTGTCAATACGGGGATATTTGGAATACATCCCTTCAATATAACCGAGTGAAGTAAGCTTTACCAGGTTCTTGTAACCCTGTGCATTCTTTGCCAGCAATATCTGGTGATGACGGGGATCTTTCTCTTCCTTGCTGAATGTTTTGCGATGCCTGTCTTGTGTAATGTAAAACTCACAGCCAACGATGGGCTTTATCTTCAGGCTGCCATCGTCATTCTTATGATTGTATGCTTCTTTTACAAATTCAAAAGCGCCAAACATATTACCGTGATCGCTGATGGCAAGCGCCGGCATTCCATCGGCGATGGCTTTTTTATACAGGCCTTTGATAGAGGCGGCTCCATCTAAGAGGGAGAATTGTGTGTGTACGTGTAAATGAGAAAATTTCATGGTAATGATTGATGCAGGATACGGGATGCTAGATGTAAGATTCAGGATGCAGGTAAGATCCTATATCCTGTATCCCGTATCTTGAATCCTGCATCTCGTATCCGGCAACAAATATCGTTAACTCTAAATGACTTATGAAGGTTGGTTTTCCACAACTAAGAAGATGGGTTATATGCCTGTGAACCACATAGGCACAATAGGAAATATAGATTTACTATGTGTTCTTCTATGTTTCCTATGTACTATGTGGTTCAAAAGCTTATTAATAATTCGTTAAAGGGTTGCATTTCCGGTATATGAAGGCTACCTTTGCGAAGCATTAGAATAATTGATTTTGTAACGAGTTAGTAGGACAGGAATCACAGGAAGGAACAGCTCAACAGCCCGGTCAAAGAATTTTTAAGACGACTAAAGAACAGAAGACTAAGTTGTACTTACGGATAAAACCCCTCATTTTATCGTATGAAACACTTAATTTTTGTTTCTGTAGCCTTGGGCTTTTTTTCAGGAACACCGATCGCTTCAATCGCACAGGCCCCTGTTAATTCAGTAGCAGAAGCGAAGTCTATAAAGAGATCCCCCCAATTCATTGAAGGAATAGAAATACGCCCGGAAGTAACCACTTCTGCCAAACCTCCGTTGGTTAATAAAGAGCCCGATAAGGTATCGAAACCGGTTGCACTGCCTGCCAGGGATGAGAACTCGGTCATTGAAAAATGCACCTCGCTTCAGTTTAAATATGCACAGATCCTGAACATGGATGTGGAAGCGGTTAGCAATACAGATTTATACAGGTTCATAGAAAAATGGTGGTCAACCCCGTACCGCTATGGCGGCGCCACAAAGGATGGGATCGACTGCAGTGCTTATTCCGGCACCTTGTTTCATGATGTATACGGGGTTGTTTTATCCAGAACAGCCCGTGCTCAATACGAAGATTGTGAAAAGGTCAAAAAGAATGATTTGCAGGAAGGCGACCTGGTATTTTTCAGAACAAGAAGGGGCGTTAGTCATGTGGGTGTTTACCTGGGCAATGGTTATTTCACCCATGCCAGCACCAGCAGCGGCGTTATGATCAGCAGCCTGAACGAAGAATATTATAAAAAGAGATACATCAGCGGAGGCAGAATTGCTGCAAAAGCGGGAGAGTAGTAAGAAAGAAAGAGAAATTTGAAGGGGAGATATCACTCTCCTTTTTTTATGCCCAGTTTTTTCTGAAGGGTTAGCCAAACCGGTTTTATATCGGGCGATAAATTCAGCAGTTTGGTTCCGGCCGCATATAAAACAAGGAATACGATGCTCCGGGATATCATTCCTGCAAAACCATGCATGTTTTTAAAGAGGATGAAACAGCCATAAAATAAAACGGTTCCAAGAAGGAGGGTATAAGCCGTTTTGATGGTAAAGGGCTGCAGGTTGAACTTCTTATACAGGAACCAGTACCGGATACCGTTGTAAATGGTAAAAGTGATGAGGTTTGCAATGGCCGGGCCGGTTACACCATAATAATACTTGGTTAAAATATAATTCAGTGGCAGGGTGAGGGAGAGCAGTATAATGCCGGTCACAAAGTCAAAACGCCAGAAAGTGGATGTGCCGATGATCTGGCTGTTTACACCCGTGCCCATGTCTACGATACGCATGATTCCGATAAAAAAGAAAACCCATTTTGCATCTACATATCCTGCCTGCAAATGAAAGTTGAATACGGCATCGGTGAAGTTGAGCCATATCAATGCAAACATGCCAACAGAAAAGATCAGTTGATTGATGGACGAACTGTGGTATATCCTGTTTATCTTCTGCATATCCTTATCCTTCCAGGCCTGCGATAAGGGGCCTATTGATGAAGAGATCACGCCACGCTGGGGCGCCTGTATCAGGCTGGCGATATTCTGCGCCAGCACATATACGCCAGCCAATGCAAGGCCATTGTCTAATGCCGCAGCAATCACCAGGGTATCAAATACCATGGAGACCGTGTATACAAGACTTCCGCCATAAACAAATGAAATAAGAACCAGGATCTTCTTAAAGAATTTTTTGGTAACCCTGCTTATGGAAAATGTGAAACCGGCTTGTCCGGAAAAAACAAGATAGCCCAGCAGAATGATGGCAACCGCCAGGAAGGTAAACGAATAAATTTTTATGAACAGGTCAAAGGAAGCAAGGATGCCGGTAAAACTTAAAACGATCAGCAAAGTGGTGAGTAAACGAAACTGGATCTCCCGCAAAAAATTAGTGAGCACCGATCTTTTCAATTGCCAGGCATAGGCTTCCAGTGTGCCAAACAGGGTAAGGCCCAGGCCGAATGGAAAAACATAATAGTAATATTTAACCAGGTCGGGCGAGTTGGTGCCGTATTTGCGGATCACCAGGTCTTTTAATAAAAGCCCGGCAATGATAACGAGGCAGAACCCGATCAGTGTAACGAGTAATGCCCAGCTGAGCATGTCGTTCTTTTTCCGGGGAAGATTATCGTTGTAATAGGGATAAAATTTATTGATATAAGCCACCATGCCCAGGTTGGCAAAAGAGTACATGATATTGGCAATGGCCATGAAGATACCGGTAAGGCCATACTGTGATGGCGTAAAACCGCCTTCCCGGGTAAAAAGATAGGTATTAAAAAAGCCGATAGCAAAGCCAATATAAACCACCAGCGAGGAAACAATACTTTGCTTTCGGATCTGCGACATAGCTTTGTTTGCTGCTAAATTACTCCACCTTTTTTGTAATGATGTAGAAATTCGGGTCAACCGTAAAACTATTATCGCCTTCCGGGTACAGGTCAAGTGTTTTCCATTCTTCAGTTGGCTTTATCCATTGCTCTGTTTTAAATTTCACTTTCAGCGGCATGTTAAATCCTTTTACGCAACTGGCATAATGATAAGAGAGTTTATGGCCTTCCACCTTGTATTCCAAAACAGGTACCTGCGTGGTTCGCAGGTACTGATCAAATACTTTACCCAGATCGATCTTGCTTTGTTTACTGATATAATTCTCCACCTGTTGGGTGGTTACTGTTTGATGGTAGAAGATCTTGTTCAGTCCCCGTAATATTTGCCTGAACTTTTCATCATCATTGATCAGCTGGCGGATGGTATGCAGCATGTTACCGCCTTTATAATACATATCGCCGCTGCCTTCCTTATTTACGTTGTAAGTGCCAATGATGGGAATATCATTCTGAATATTCTTACGGGTTCCCTGTACATAGGCATTGCCGGCTTCTTTACCGTACCAGTAATCGGTGAACAGTGTTTCACTGTAATTGGTAAAGCTTTCATGTATCCACATGTCGGCAATATCTTTACTGGTGATATTATTGGCAAACCATTCGTGGCCGCTTTCATGTACAATGATAAAATCCCATTTCAATCCCCAGCCGCTGCCGCTCAGGTCCTGGCCCATGTACCCGTTTCTAAACCCATTACCGTACGCCGTGGCGCTCTGGTGTTCCATGCCCAGGTGAGGCGCCTGCACCAGTTTATACCCGTCTTCATAAAAAGGATAGGGGCCAAACCAGTGTTCAAAAGCCTTCATCATCCTCGGTGCATCTTTGAATTGCTCTTTGGCTTTTTCCAGGTTCTCCTGCAGCACCCAGTAATCCATATCCAGCTTTCCTTTTTCGCCCTGGTATACTTCATTAAAGTGAGCATATTTGCCGATATAAGGAACGATGTTATAACTGTTGATGGGGTTTGTTACCGCCCAATCATAAGTTGCTGTGCCATCGCCATTATTTTTTTTACCACGAAATCTTCCATTGCCCACACACGATAAAGTATCCGGTATGGTGATATGCATCTCGGCACTGTCCGGCTCATCGGCCTGGTGATCTTTACATGGATACCACACACTGGCGCCCAGTCCCTGGCAGGCAACACTTACCCACGGACTGCCGTCTTTACTCTTTCGCCATATCAATCCGCCATCCCATGGCGGACGGCGGGCAATACGGGGTTTGCCGTGGTAAGAAACAGTTATATAGTTTATAGTTTGAGGTTTGAGGTCGGGCAAAACGAAAAAGTAAGCATTGCCGTCTTTTTTAACATCGGCAATTTTTGTTTGCCCCAGTTTTACCTCGTCAAGTATCATTGGCTCCTGCAGATCAATTTGCATCAGTTCTCCTTTCTTTAAGGTTTTAAAGTGAATAATGTTATATCCACTGATCGTACTGTCCGGGATATTGAACTTCACATGCAGGTCATACTTCAATACATTCCACCAATCCCTGGCAGGGCCATAAGTGCCCCGTAAGGTATCGGCATGGGTGAATGCTTTTTTCTGGTGCGATAGCTGCGCAGAAACGCAATTAAAAATTAAGAATGAAGAATTAAGAATGATAAGCGCCTTAACAAGTTGTTTCATGTGTATTTTGTATATAAGTGCTAATTTAGTTTTCTTTCGGGTTATACATGAGCCATTCAACAAAAAAATACAAAGCAATTTACCCCCATCCCCTAAAGGGGAGTTATTTGAAGACTCTGCTTCAGGCGTCCAGTATCAAGTATCCAGTATCCAGCATCCTGTATTTTGCATCATTTATCATTCTGCCTCTATTACTGTTCTCCTGCACCTCCCACCAGCATCCCGATAAAAAGATATTCCGCTATAACGAAAGCAGCGGGTTGGCCTCCCTCGATCCGGCCTTTGCCAAGAACAAACAGGTGATGTGGGCGGTACACCAGCTTTACAATACACTGATTGAGATCGACAGCAATATGCAGATGAAACCATCACTGGCAAAACGATGGGTGATATCAGACGATAACCTCGTATTTACTTTTTTCCTGCGGAATGATGTTTCTTTTACCGACGATGCCTGCTTTACTGCCGGTAAAGGAAGAAGGTTGACTGCTTATGACGTGGAATACAGTTTTAAACGGATCGTTGATAAAAATACTGCCAGTCCGGGTGCCTGGATATTCAATAACCGGGTGGATTCAGCAAATGGATTCAAAGCGATCAACGACAGCGTATTTCAACTCACACTGGCCAGGCCCTTTCACTCCATTCTTGGAATATTAAGCATGCAATACTGCTCCGTTATCCCCCGGGAAGCGGTTGAAAGATATAAAACAGATTTCCGCCGCCACCCGGTGGGCACCGGCCCCTTCCGGTTTGTAGCCTGGGAAGAAGGACAGGCGCTCATCTTAAAAAAGAATGAACAGTACTTTGAAAAGGATGCCGAAGGAAAATCATTGCCTTACCTGGATGGGATAAAAGTTTCGTTCTACGACAGCAAGGCAACCGAGTTCCTGGAATTCCAGCAGGACAGGCTTGATTTTATTGATGATATCGATCCATCTTTCAAAGATGAAGTGCTGACCAAGACCGGCAACCTGAAAAAAACATGGGTCGATAGAATTGAATTGGACAAACATCCTTATCTCAACATCGAATACCTGGGCATTTTGGTGGATGGGAATAATGAACTGGTTAAGAATTCGCCGTTGCGTTTGCAGAAGATCCGGCAGGCAATCAATTATGGATTCAACCGGAAAAAAATGATGCTTTATTTAAGAAACAGCATCGGCATTGCTGCGGAAAGTGGCTTTGTTCCGGCAGGCCTGCCTTCATACGATTCGGTTGATGTAAGAGGATATCATTACGATGTTGGTAAGGCAAAACAGCTTTTAGCAGAAGCCGGTTTTCCGGAAGGGAAAGACCTGCCGGCCATAAAACTGCTCACCATTCCCATTTACGGCGACCTGGGAACCTATATTGCCAATGAACTGCTGCAGGTTGGCATAAAAGTAGAGGTAGAGGTCATTCAGAAAAGTTTACTGATGGAACAAACATCTAAATCGCAGGCATTGTTCTTCCGCGGAAGTTGGATAGCCGATTACCCGGATGCAGAAAATTATCTGAGTGTATTTTACAGTAAGAACCCGGCGCCGCCAAATTATACCCGGTATAAGAACCCGGCGTTTGACCAGTTGTATGAAAGCGCTCTTTCAGAAAAGAATGATTCATTGCGGTACCGGCTGTACCAGCAAATGGACCGTATGATCATCAATGATGCACCGGTTGTACCTTTATGGTACGATATGGCCATTCACCTGGTTCATAAAAACATCAATAACTTTTATCCCAACAGTTTAAACCTGCTTGAATTAAGAAGAACAAAAAAACTATAACCATGAGATCGTTCAAAAAATTAAAAGTGATCGGCGCATTAACATTAATTGTTTTCGTTGGCATTGCGGCCGTTAAGCAACCTAAAACGGATAGATTTAGAAACCTGCAGGTATTGCCAAAGAATATAACCGAAGATTCTTTGGGCAAACTCATGGATCTGTATTCTGCCAGCCTGAAGGTGAATTGTGACTATTGCCATGTGCATGATAAGAAAGCCGACACGATGATCTGGCATAAAGACGATAAGCCTGAAAAAGAGATCACCCGCAACATGATGCGGATGACGGCAGACATCAATGAGAAATATTTTCACTTCAATGAAGACATAAAAGCCGGCGAAGTACAGGCAGTAACCTGCTATACCTGCCACAAAGGGTCGCCAATGCCTGAAAAGGAAAAAAAGAAATGATAGCAGTATGCTGATTTATTAAATGCAGCCACTAATTACACGAATGAACACGGATTGATAACTGCATTAGTGAAAATTCGTATAATTCGTGGCCGGCTCATCCGGATCAATGTTTCTTAAGTTTGTTCTTGAACACTTTTTCAAATTTCTCCAGCTTGGGCCTTATCACAAACTGGCAATAACCCTGACTGGTATTATTCCGGTAATAATTCTGGTGGTAATCTTCTGCCGGGTAAAATACGGTGAACGGTTCCAGCGTAGTAACGATAGGGTTGGCAAAGGCGCCGCTTTTATCCAGTGCTGCTTTATACTTTGCCGTTTTTGCACGTTGCTCCTCGTTATGATAAAATACAACGCTGCGGTATTGAGGCCCTGCATCGGCTCCCTGGCGGTTTAAAGTGGTAGGGTCATGCGTTTGCCAGAAGATCTCCAGCAGTTCATCAAAACTTATCTTTTTTGGATCGTATAAAATATTCAGACACTCGGCATGGCCGGTAGTTTTGCTGCAAACCTCCTCATAGGTAGGGTTGGCCACCGTGCCGCCACTGTAGCCGCTGGTAACTTTTTCAACGCCTTCCAGTTGTTGAAAAATGGCTTCGGTACACCAGAAGCAACCGGTACCAAAGGTTGCTGTATCGAGGGTGAGCGGAGTCGAACCCGTTGTATTGCTGAGCGAAGTCGAAGCATTCATTTTCTTATTTTTTTTGTTTCCTGAATTGTCTTTTTGTGCGCAGGAGGTTAACCCGGCAAAACTGATGATGGAAATGAAGAAAACTTTTAACATGGTTGAGATTTTTTCACTTACTTACGTAAAGTTAACCGGCACAGATCGTATAACAAGTTATTGCAACAAAAGTTTAACAGGAATATTTTTTTGAACCACATAGGCACATAGGACACAATAGAAAGAACATAGTCTATGTGAGTTTACCTATGTTTTCTATGTGCCTGTGTGGTTCAGCTTCTTTATTAAATTCATTACAATGAGAATCTGTTTTGTTATTTTAGTATCTGCGATCTTATTTTCCTGCCAACAAAAACCCGCTATGCAAAATACCAGCACTTATGCCTTTCGTTTAAAACCCGGGCAAGACCTGAAAGCAGCCATCCAGAAGCTGGTCAACGAAAAGCAAATTAAAGCCGGGTGGATCAGTACCTGTGTCGGCAGCCTGACAAACTACAAAATAAGGTTTGCTAATCAGCCGGAAGGCAGCAGCGGCAGCGGCCATTTTGAAATTGTTGGTCTTACAGGAACGGTTTCTGTAAACGGCTCTCATTTGCATATCAGCATCAGCGACAGCACGGGAAAAACCATCGGCGGGCATTTGATGGAAGGTTGTACGGTTTATACCACCGCAGAGATCGTTATTCTCAGTAGCAATGAATTTGTTTTTAAAAGGGAGAAGGATGGAACAACAGAGTGGGAAGAATTACAAATTGAAGCGCTAAAGAATAAAGAATAAGCAAGTACCTTTGCCTTCTTTAATTTAAAAATCCTACTTGAGGAGAACAGGCAATGAAATTTTTTCCCGAATCGGCCCTGGTGCAACTGGAATATGAAAAGGTAAAGACCTTACTGGCCCTGCATTGCCGTACTGAGTATGCAAAATATAAAGCAGACAATCTCCGCATCCATACCAAAAAAGAATTCATTATTACCGAGCTGCAGCAGACCAATGAATTTAAACTGATCCAGCAAAGCGGGCAACATTTCCCCAACGATTTTACCCATAACCTGCACAAGGAATTAAAACTGCTGGGTATTCCCGGCGCTGTTTTAAGCGGCGAACAGTTTTTACTGATCAGGCGGCTGACAAGTAATGCCAATAATATATTCCGTTGGTTTGATAACGAGCGGAGAATTGCTTACCCGGCCCTGGCAAAAGTGACCAGCGATGCCTATTATGAAAAGGTTGTGATCGAGATGATCGACGATATCCTGGATGAGACCGGGCAGGTAAAAGACAGTGCCAGCGAAGAACTGACCAATATCCGGATGAGCCTGTACCGCAAACGGAATGAACTGCGCCGTGTTTTTGAAAAGATCGTTGGTAAACTGAACAAGCAGGGATACCTGGCCGATATTGAAGAAAGCTTCATGAACGGCAGGAGGGTATTGGCTGTTTTTGCTGAGCAGAAACGGATGATAAAAGGAATCCTGCATGGCGAAAGCGACAGCAGGCGTACCTCTTTCATTGAACCCGAAGAAACAACGGAACTGAACAATACCATCTTCTCTTTGGAAAATGACGAACGGAAAGAAGTGTATCGCATCTTGCGAAAACTTACACAGGACCTGAGTGTGTATTCATCCCTGCTTAAAACATACCACGCCATTTCCGGCGAGTATGATTTTATCAGGGCCAAGGCAAGATTTGCCGTGGAGTACAATGGCAATTACCCGGTGGTGATGGATAAAGCCCATATAAAACTCATACAGGCTTATCATCCATTGTTATATCTCTACAATAAAACAAACGGAAAGCCCACCATACCTGTAGACATAAACCTGAACGAGAAGCAACGAATCCTTGTTATAAGCGGCCCCAATGCCGGTGGTAAAACGGTTACACTAAAAACAGTTGGGCTTTTACAACTGATGATGCAAAGCGGTTTACTGGTGCCGGTTCACCCGGACAGCGAGATGGGTATCTTTAAACAGATCATGATCCATATCGGCGATACGCAGAGCCTGGAATTTGAACTGAGTACATATTCTTCTCACCTGAAGAACATGAAGCATTTTATGGAAAATGCCAATGGAAAAACATTGTTCTTCATTGATGAACTGGGCAGTGGCAGCGATCCCAACCTGGGCGGCGCCTTTGCCGAAGTGATCATGGAAGAACTGGCATTGAAACACAGCTTCGGTATTGTAACCACCCATTACCTGAACCTGAAAGTGATGGCCAATAAAGTACCCGGCATCATCAACGGCGCCATGCAGTTCGACGAAAAGAACC
This sequence comes from Ferruginibacter sp., assembly GCA_035328475.1. Classification (GTDB taxonomy): domain Bacteria; phylum Bacteroidota; class Bacteroidia; order Chitinophagales; family Chitinophagaceae; genus Ferruginibacter. Next base: position 282 of record DAOLIP010000040.1, on the reverse strand, counting down.
TGCTTCCGCTTTACAAACTGATCGTTGGTAAACCGGGAAGTTCGTATACGTTTTCCATTGCCGAACGCATTGGACTGGAGAAACGGCTGATCGATAAAGCAAGAAAGCTGGTGGATGATGATCATTTTACACTGGATAAACTCCTCAACCGCACCGAGCAGGACCTTCAGCATATTGACCAGGAAAAAGCATCGCTGCAAAAACTGCTGAAAGAGAATGAACGCCTGAAAAAAGAAATGCAGCAGGTGATGGATAAAGAACGGCACCGGCAGGAAGTAGAAC
>DAOLIP010000039.1:0-29729 GCA_035328475.1 Ferruginibacter sp. | reverse complement strand
GATATATGCACAAACCGCCCTTGCAGGGCGGTTTTCTTGTTTTATGTGAATAAAAGTTGATTTTTTTTAGGTTTAATTTTCTGAAATCAAATGATAAACCCTACCTTTGCCGTCCTAAAAATAAAAGGTACCAAATGCCTACAATACAACAATTAGTAAGAAAAGGAAGAGAAGTAATTAAAGCCAAAAGCAAATCCAGGGCCCTGGATAGCTGTCCGCAACGCCGTGGTGTTTGTACAAGGGTATACACAACCACGCCTAAAAAGCCAAACTCGGCTTTGCGTAAAGTAGCTAAAGTAAGGCTTACCAATAAGATCGAGGTTATCGCCTACATCCCGGGTGAAGGACACAATTTGCAGGAGCACTCCATTGTATTGATCAGGGGTGGAAGGGTAAAAGATCTTCCGGGTGTACGTTACCATATTGTACGTGGCAGTCTTGATACTGCCGGTGTTAAAGACCGTAAACAAAGCCGCAGTAAGTACGGAACTAAAAAAGAGAAAGCCAAAAAATAATTTTTAAATGGTCAGACGGGGACGTCAGACCAAAATAAATAACAATGAGGAAGACACAACCCAAAAAGATACCATTAGCACCAGATCCAAAATTTAACGACAAACTGGTTACCCGTTTTGTAAACAACCTGATGTGGGCCGGTAAAAAAAGCGGTGCATACATTATTTTTTATGATGCGTTGGACAAAGTGGCCAAGCAAACCGGAGAAGATGGGTATGAAGTGTGGAAAAAAGCCCTGGCTAATATTACACCAGGTGTTGAGGTTCGCAGCCGTCGTATTGGTGGCGCTACGTTCCAGATCCCTTCTGAAGTACGTGCCGACAGGAAGACCTCTTTAAGCATTAAGTGGATGATCAAATACAGCCGTGAAAGAAATGGCCGTAGCATGGCAGATAAATTAGCCAATGAGATCGTAGCGGCCAGCAAAGGCGAGGGCGCTGCTTTCAAAAAGAAAGAAGATACCCACCGTATGGCTGAAGCCAATAAGGCATTTGCCCACTTCCGTATCTAAATTTTAATGCGTCAAAATAGTTAAGCCATTCCGACAAAACCGGGATGGCTTTTTTAATGCCTTTAACCTTTGATATTTAAAAAAAGGGACGTATATTTGCGCCGCTAAAAGCTTCAGCATTAGTAGGAAGGAGTTGAACTATTTAGCATAGAATGAGAGCATAAAATAATCATATCGAACCCCGAACAGCCCAAAGGCCTGTTCAGCTACGGGGAAGAAATGCTCAGCAAAGATCAGGAAGTAAAGGGGGAGGGCCCCGCCAGGACCGGGACGATGACGAGCAGGGAGCAAATGATCGGCACATAATTTTTTTCAAATCAAAAATCATAAATACTAAATAAAACAAAATGGCAGATTTACGTTATCAAAGAAATTTTGGAATTGCCGCCCACATTGATGCTGGCAAGACAACGACTACTGAACGTATTTTATATTACACCGGTGTAAACCATAAAATAGGTGAGGTACACGAAGGTGCCGCTACCATGGACTGGATGGCACAGGAGCAGGAGAGAGGTATCACCATCACTTCGGCTGCTACTACCTGCTTTTGGAACTTTCCAATGGTACAGGGGCAGAAAACAGCGGATACCAAACAATTTAAATTCAACATCATTGATACTCCGGGCCACGTGGACTTTACCGTAGAGGTGGAACGTTCTTTACGTGTACTGGACGGTTTACTGGCTTTGTTCTGCGCCGTATCGGGTGTGGAGCCACAATCTGAAACCGTTTGGCGCCAGGCCAACCGGTATAAAGTACCCCGTATCGGTTTTGTAAACAAAATGGACCGCAGTGGTGCTGATTTCTTAAACGTGGTAAAACAGGTTAAAGAAATGCTGGGTGCCAAAGCTGTGCCTTTGCAATTGCCAATCGGTGCAGAAGATAATTTTAAAGGCGTGGTTGACCTGATCACCATGAAAGGGATCATCTGGGACGACGCTACACAGGGCATGACCTATAAAGAAGTACCCATCCCGGAAGATATGCTGGAAGAAGTGAACGAATGGAGGCAGCACCTGGTGGAAGCCGTTGCTGAATATGATGATAAACTGTTAGAAAAATTCTTTGAAGATCCGAACAGCATCACTGAAAATGAAATGCACGAAGCGATCCGCAAAGCGGTTATTGATATCTCTATCATCCCGATGATGTGTGGTTCATCTTTCAAAAACAAAGGTGTACAAACTGCATTGGATGCGATCTGCCGTTACCTGCCTGGTCCGCTGGATATTGAAGCGATCAAAGGAACCGATCCGGATAGTGGAGAAGAACTGGTTCGTCATGCGGATGCAAAAGAACCATTCTCTGCCCTGGCGTTTAAGATCATGACCGATCCTTTCGTAGGCCGCCTGGCTTTCTTCCGGGCATACAGCGGACGGTTGGATGCCGGTAGCTACGTATTGAATACCCGAACAGGTAAGAAAGAACGTATCAGCCGTATCATGCAGATGCATGCGAACAAACAAAACCCGATCGATTTCATCGAAGCAGGTGATATTGGTGCAGGCGTTGGTTTTAAAGATATCAAAACAGGTGATACGTTATGTAATGAAGCTAACCCGATCGTGCTGGAAGCAATGACCTTCCCTGAGCCGGTAATCTCTATTGCGGTAGAACCAAAAACACAGGCCGACGTTGATAAGATGGGTATGGCCATTGCCAAACTGGTGGAAGAAGATCCGACCCTGCGTGTTAAGACTGATGAAGAAACAGGTCAGACCATTTTAAGTGGTATGGGTGAGTTGCACCTGGAGATCATTGTAGACAGGATGAAGCGTGAATTTAAAGTAGAGATCAACCAGGGTGCTCCGCAGGTTGCTTATAAAGAAGCATTCCAGAATACCGTTGAACACAGGGAGATCCTGAAGAAGCAAACCGGTGGCCGTGGTAAATTCGCCGATATCATTTTTGAGATCGGGCCTGCTGATGAAGAGTTCCTGAAAGAAGATAAAGGCCATTACCAGTTCGTAAACAAACTCTTTGGTGGATCAATTCCAAAAGAATTCGTTCCTGCTATTGAGAAAGGTTTTGAAACTGCCATGCATACCGGTGTACTGGCTGCTTATCCAATGGATAATCTGAAGATCACTGTGAAAGACGGTAGCTTCCACCAAGTTGACTCGGATGCGATGTCATTTGAACTTTGTGCCAAGCAAGGTTACCGGGAAGCAGGTAAAAAAGCAAAACCTGTTTTACTGGAGCCGATCATGAAAGTGGAAGTACTGACGCCTGACCAATATATGGGTGATGTTACCGGTGACCTTAACCGTCGTCGCGGTATGCTGGAAGGGATGGACAGCAAGCATGGTGTACAGGTGATCAAAGCAAAAGTTCCTTTGAGCGAAATGTTTGGTTACGTTACGCAGTTGCGCTCCTTGTCATCTGGCCGTGCCACATCTACCATGGAATTCAGCCATTACGCTCCTGCACCGAATAATATTGCAGAAGAAGTGATCGCTAAATCAAAAGGTAAAATGAAGGTAGAAGACTAAATCCTCTAACCAGGTTTACAATACAACCCCATCTGCCGGTTAGCAGATGGGGTTTTTCTTTGGGGAATTAAACATTGGTTATTTTGAAACCGATTTGTAATTTACCGGTACATAATCAGGCACTATGCAAAACATTCGTTTAGAGAACCTGTTGCTGATAGATATTGAGACCGTATCTGAAAATGCAACCTTCGAAACACTGAGTGAAGAATGGAAGATGCTCTGGCAGGAGAAAGTACAGCGTACCCTGCCGGAAGGAATAAGTGCAGCCGAGTTCTATCCGCAACGTGCCGGGGTAATGGCCGAATTTGCAAAAGTGGTCTGTATCAGCATCGGGTATTTTAAAAAAGAAGGCAATTCTTATATACTTCGGGTAAAATCCTTTTATGGCGACGATGAAAAAAAATTACTGCAGGATTTTTTAACCACCCTTCAGCAGTTGGAAACAACAAATAATAAATGGAGTTTTACCGGGCATAATATCAAAGAATTTGATATACCCTTTATCTGCCGGAGGCTGCTTATTAACGGGCTTATCATTCCCCCGTTCCTTGATTTTCAGAATATGAAACCCTGGGAAACGAATATGGTAGATACCTTTCAATACTGGCGCTTCGGCGACTACAAACATTTTACTTCCTTAAAACTGCTGGCGGCTGCGCTAAAAGTCCCTTCATCAAAAGACGATATCGACGGAAGTATGGTAGGCGATGTGTACTGGAAAGAAAATCAACTGCAGCGTATTGTTACCTATTGCCAGAAAGATGTGGTTACCACCGGCAACATCATCCTCCGGTTTAAGAATTTACCGCTGCTTACTAATGAACAGGTGGTAATTGTAGCCTGATCACTGGCTTACCGGCGCATTTACTTTTTTCAGCATGGTAACGAAAACAGGAAAGTGATCGCTGTACCCGTAATTGTAGGTGGTGCCATCCCAGGTTCTTTTTGGATAGCCTTTGTATTTGCCGGTTTGCTGAACCAGGAATTCTTTATTGAAAATATTCGCCCGGTAAAAGAAATATCCCTTTTGCTCTTTGTCGAGCCAGGCCTGTGATACCACCACCTGGTCAAACAATCCCCAGGCATCCTGGTAAGCAAGGGTGCCGATCCCTTTTTTGTAAAAATCAACCCAGGGGTTAAATATCTCTTTTTCTTTTACATCACTGATCTTTCCTTTTGTACCCAATACCTTTGTAAGGCTGGGGCTGATGGGATCGTCGTTCAGATCGCCCATTATCACCACTTTTGAGCGGGGATTGGTTATCATCAGGGAATCAACCACTTTTTTTGCAACAGCCGCTGCTGCTGCTCTTGCCGGTATCGACCTTTCCTCGCCACCCGAACGGGAAGGCCAGTGATTGACCATTATATGGATCGTATCACCATCCATCAATCCTTTCACATACAAAATATCACGGGTAAAATAGGAGTCTTTAGATCCCCCGGGCAGCTTTACAAAAAGCGGGGCGCTGTAAAGCGGGGTAAAATATTTGGGATTATAAAGAAGACCCACATCCACCCCCCTCACATCAGGGCTGTTATAATGCACAATTTTCATTCCCCGGGCCTTCAGGTCTTTGTGATTTACCAGTATGTTCAGCACCGTATCGTTCTCAATTTCGGCAACGCCAAGCAGGGCAAGCCCTTCGGGATTAATGTCTACCCCCATTTGAGCAATCACCGAGGCGAGCCGGCTCACTTTATCCAGGAAAATACGGGTATTATAATGCCTTTCACTGTTTGGCAGGAATTCCTCGTCATCTACCATCGGGTTATTCACCGTATCGTAAAAGTTCTCCAGGTTATAAAAGCCGATAAGGGCGGGGTGATAGGTACTTTTTTGGGCCACCCCAACCGAAAAAGAAACGATACTAATAACAGCAGACAGCAGTATTTTTTTCATATAAGATCGTAATAGTTACCAAAGTTATTTATACCAACCCGATTTCTGGTATTTTAAAATGACTAATATGTTATGTTTGAAACTTTGTGGACAAAAACCCCCTTTAATCCCTACATTTGCTGGCTTTTTTAACAACTAAATATATGATGCCAAAAACTAAACATTGCCTGCTTGTGCTGATGCTTTCAGGGTTTTTTATGCCTGCAGCATTTTCGCAAAAAGTGAAGATCAAAGACAGCATCCCGGCACGTGATACATTAATTGAAACACTGAAAGATAATTTACAGGATAATATCCCCGTAATCTCCTTAGATGAAAACGACGGACAGGATGGAAGTGCCCAGAATATCTCCTCCCAGTTAAGTGCCGGGCGTGACCCTTTTTTAAATGCCGCCACCTTTAAATTCGGTGCCGTTCGTTTCCGCATTAGAGGTTACGATGCCGACCAGTTCGGTACGTTTATCAATGGCATACCTATGGAGAATCTCGATAATGGTTTTACCCCTTACGGGCAATGGGGCGGACTGAATGATGTACTCCGTAACCGGGAATCAACCCTTGGGTTAACGGCTACCACTTTTGCCTATGGCGATATGGGCGGATCGACATCGTTTGATACCCGTGCCTCTCACCAGCGTAAACAAACCAGCATCAACTATGCCTCATCCAACCGGAATTATTCAAACCGCCTGATGATCACTCATTCAACCGGTTTAAATAATAAAGGATGGGCTTTCTCTATATCCGGCTCACGCCGCTGGGCCGAAGAAGGTTTTACAGACGGAACCTATTACAACGGCTGGTCTTTCTTTGCAGCAGCCGACAAACGGTTTAACGACCGGCACCTGCTTTCCTTTGTTGCCTTTGCCACTCCAACCGAGAATGGACGCCAGGGCGCTTCGGTACAGGAGATGATCGACATTGCCGGAAACAATTTTTATAATCCGTACTGGGGTTACCAGAACGGCAGAAAAAGAAATGCCAGTATCGCCCGGTCTTTTCAACCCATCGGGATATTAACACACGACTGGAAAATATCGGACAAAACATCATTGGTTACCGCCGCTTCCGTTACTTACGGAAACAGGAGTGTAACAGGGCTAGACTGGTACAATGCGGCCGACCCAAGGCCCGATTATTACCGCTACCTGCCCAGCTACCAGCTTGATCCGTATTTTGCCGAGCAGGTAAGGCAGGAACTGATCAGCGATGTGAACAAGCGCCAGATAAACTGGGACGCTCTTTATACCACCAACTATAATTCTTTTGATGTGGTGAAGGATGCTTTTGGTATCACCGGCAATAATGTGTCTGGTAAAAGATCACACTATATCGTGGAAGAAAGAGTGGTGAATACACTGAAATATATTTTCAACAGCACGCTTAATACCACGCTGTCTGACCATGCTTCTTTATCGGCAGGGATTACTTACCAATCGCAACGGAATAATTATTACAAAAGAGTGGAAGACCTGTTGGGCGGAGATTTTTATGTAGATGTGAACCAGTTTGGCGAAAGGGATTTTCCATCAAACCCCGGTGCGGCACAAAATAACCTGAACATACCCAACCGTATTGTTGGTGAAGGAGATAAGTTTGGATATAACTACGATATCAATATCAAGAAGGGTTCTGTATGGCTGCAGGGTGTTTTCAAGTTCCGCAAGATCGATTTCTTTGTGGCAACCGAACATTCGTACACCAGTTTCTTCCGTTATGGAAATGTAAAGAGCGGCCTGTTCCCTAATAACTCTTACGGAAAATCATCTACCTACAATTTTTATAACTCATCCATCAAGGGGGGGGTAACGTATAAGATCGACGGACGTAATTATCTTTTTGCAAACGGTTCTTACGGATCCCGAGCTCCTTTCTTCGAAAACGCATTTATTGCACCCCGGACAAGGGATTTTGTGCAGGACAACCTGAAATCGGAAGAAATGCTGACCGTGGAAGGCGGCTATGCAATGAATGCACCTAAGCTGAAGATACGGGCCACCGGCTACTACAGCCAGTTCAAGAACCAACTGGATGTGCTTACTTTTTACCACGATGAGTACCGCAACTTTGTGAACTATGCAGTAAGCAATATCGGGAAGATACACGCCGGTTTTGAATTCGGCGCTGAAGCTAAGATCTATAAAGGACTAAGCCTGACAGCCGCAGCCGCTATTGGTAAATACTATTACAGCACCCGCCAGAGTGCTACCGTTACCACGGATAACAGCGCAGCGGTTCTGTCGCAGAATGATATTGTTTATTCCAAGAACTATTATGTGCCTACGCCGCAACAGGCCTATACCATCGGTTTGGATTACCGTTCGCCCAGGTTCTGGTTTGTGAATGTGAACTTCAATTATTTTGACAAGATGTTCCTGAGTGTTAATCCCATCCGCCGTACCGAAGCTGCGGTAAGCGGTGTAACAGAAGGTTCGGAACTGTGGAACAAGATCGTTGACCAGATATCATTGAAACCACAGTATACCCTTGACCTGTTTGCGGGTTACTCCTGGCTGATGAACCGCAAATTCCATAACCTGAAGAAAAGAACCTTCCTGGTGTTCAATGTGGGTGTGAATAATATACTCGACAACCGCAACATTGTATCGGGCGGTTTTGAACAGCTTCGTTTCGATTTTACCGGGAAGAATGTTGACAAATTTCCCGAGAGAAGGTTCTATGCGTACGGCATCAACTATTTTGCCAGCATGGGAATACGCTTTTAATTAAAAACAAACACTACATAAATCTTTAAAACATACATTATGAATAAGATCTTTAAAACACTGACGGCTATAACCCTGGTTGCATCTATCAGCCTGTTGAGTGCCTGTAAGAAGAGTTTTGACAATCCGCCAGGAGCCGCAGACCCTGCTATTGTTGCCAATATATCTATTAAGGACCTGAAGGCCTTGCACACCGGATCAGGTGCATATACTATTATTACCTCTGACCTTGTTATTTCAGGTGTGGTAGTAGCAGATGATAAGAGCGGCAACCTGTACAAACAGTTATACATCCAGGATGCAACCGGCGGTCTACAGATATTGCTTGATGCCAACAGTCTGTACGGAACATACCCAATAGGACGCAGGATATTTATAAAATGTAAAGATCTTTGCCTGAGTGATTACAATAACCTGATGGCACTCGGAGTAAAAGCTACTGTAGGAGGATTGCCTTCACAGGAAGGTATTCCCGGCAACCTGATCAGTAAATACGTAATTGGTGGTTCACTTAACAATCCCGTGGTACCAAAAGTAGTAACAATGGCTGATCTTGTTATACCTTCTTCTGCAGCCAATCAGCCCTGGTTGCAACCTAATCTTGGTACATTGATCCAACTTAATGGTTTTGAATTTGCTGATACCACACTTACGCATTCTGATACATCTGCCTATAAAAGCACGGAGAACCTAGACATTAAAAATTGTGCAGGAGATTTGATCATTATCCGCACCAGCGCTTACGCAAACTTTGCTGCAAAAAGAGTTCCTTCGGGGAATGGTAATGTAGTTGCGATCTTTACAGCTTTTGGAACCACGAAGCAGTTGATCATCCGTGATGAAAATGATGTACCATTTACCAATCCCCGGTGTAATCTTTTCGAAGAGAATTTTAATTCTATCGGAGCAAATGGAGCTACCCTAGTATTGCCTGGATGGAGAAATATACAGGAAGTTGGTTCAAATCCTGCTTCACTTTATCAGAATGCCGTTTTTGGAACAGGTCCAGTTAAATGCGCTAAGGTTTCTGCCTTCAGTAGCAATGGTGCAGCAACTACATGGCTTATCAGCCCCCCGGTCAGCCTGGCAGGACTAACCACGCCCAAATTAAATTTTTCAACTTCTGCCGGATTTATTTCTGCAGTTGCTCCACAGTTCAGGGTATATATTTCCACAACGTATCCTGGGAGCGGGACACCCTCAACTTATTTTACAACACAGTTGCCGGCAACTATTGCAGTGCCACCTGCTTCTGGTTTTTCAAGTTTTATCAGCTCAGGTATAATAAACTTGTCAGCCTATGCAGGACAAACTGTTTATATCGGCTTTAGGTATGATGGAAATGACCCGACAGGCACTGCGAATGATGCAACAGCAACTTACGAAGTAGATAATGTGGCGATAACACGGCAATAGGTATTAAAAAATGAACTTTAAAAAGTAATATTAATCAGTAGGAGCCCTATTTTGAACATGGCTCCTACTGACTTTCCAAGAACGGGTGTAATTAATACAACGACAAATTTTCTTTATGAAAAAAATATTTACGCTATTGCTGGCGCTTGCTTCATTCGCCGGTTTTTCTCAATCTACTACCATTGTTATCAGCCAGGCTTATGGCGGTGGGGGTGGCGCAACCGGCACTTATTTATTTGATTATGTAGAGCTGCATAATGTAAGCAATGTAACCCAATCGCTCACAGGCTATTCATTGCAATACGGATCTGCTACAGGACAATTCGCTTCTACGCCAACAAACCTGTATGCTTTTGCTGCCGGAACATCTATACCTGCCGGGGGATACTTATTGATACAACTCGGCCCTACGGGTTCCGGTGGCGCTGCATTTCCGGTAACACCCGACTTTATAACAACAAACCTTGCAATGAGTGGTACAAACGGCAAAGTGGTTTTGGCCAGCCAGGCTACTGCATTGGGTTGTGGTGCGCTTGCAACCCCCTGTACTTTACCCAGTGCCGCCATCATTGACCTGGTGGCATGGGGTACCTCTAATAATGCAGAAGGCGGCGTTTCTGTTAACAACGGCGTTGCTATAACTTCTACCCAGGGTAGTGTACGTAAAACGCTTGGATGCACCGATACCGATAATAATAATGCCGACTTTGATGTGGTAACAGCACCTGTTCCCCGCAACAGCGCATCCCCGGTTAATCCGTGCGGCCCGGCTGTACCCACCTTATCTGCCACGGCACTTGCTTCATTCGGTAATGTTTGTATCAATGCCACTGCAGGTCCTAATTCATTTACCATCACCGGAACAACTCTTACTACGGCCGATGTTACGGTGGGGGCTTTAACCGGCTTCACCTATTCTACCACGGCTGGCGGAACGTATACAACAACATTGACCCTGCCTCAACCGGGCGGATCTTTTTCGCAACAAATATTTGTGCGGTTTACACCAACACTTGTTCAGTCGTACAACGGAAATATTCCTGTTGGCGGGGGTGGCGCTCCTTCCATCAATGTGGCTGCTGTTGGTTCGGGTATCAATCCTGCTCCTGTGGTAACAACCGGCGCTGCCAGTGTCATCACTTCCAGCTCGGCTACACTTGCCGGTACGGCCACAACAGCCTGTGCCGCCATTACTTCCTACGGCATTGAATACAGTACCATCAATGGTTTCCCGAACGGAACCGGCACGCAGGTTCCTGCATCTAATTTAGCCGGCGGTAATTTCTCAAGCAACGTTGGAGGTTTAGCCGCATCCACTGTTTATTATTATAAAGCCTATGCCACTAATTCAGTTGGCACCACATACGGAACACAGCAAACATTTACCACTGCAGCGCCATCGTCTGTTTTATCATCAACCGCATTAACTGCTTTTGGTAATGTTTGTATCAATACAACGGCCGGCCCCAATTCATTTACCATTAACGGTACCGGGTTGACTGCGGCCAATGTAACGGTTGCGGCCTTAGCAGGATTTACCTATGCCACTGCAGCAGGCGGACCTTATACAGCATCATTAAGTCTTGCACAGCCAGGTGGAGTTTATTCACAACAAATATTTGTTCAGTTCAACCCAACGGCTGTTCAATCTTACAATGGAAATATTGTTGTAGCCGGCGGCGGGGCAGCTTCCATTAACGTAGCGGCTGCAGGCGCAGGAGTAAATTCGGCTCCATCACTTACTACCGGTGCAGCAAGCGCTATCACTACCAACTCAGCCACCTGTGCAGGTACTATTACTGCAAATGGTTGTTCTGCAGTAACCGCTTATGGAATTGAATACAGTATTACTCCCGGCTTCCCTAATGGAACAGGAACGGCCGTTGCTTCCACCAATTTAGCAGGAGGTATTTTCTCCTCTAACCTGGCCGGCTTAGCACCTAACACCACTTACTATTATCATGCATACGCAACCAATGGCGGCGGTACGGGTTATGGCGCAGAACAGAATTTCACCACGCAGGCATTAACGCCCACGATTAATACCACTGCGTTGGCGGCATTTGGTAATGTTTGTATCAATACAACGGCAGGGCCTAATTCATTTACCATTAACGGCTCGGCACTTAATAATACCAATGTAACGGTTGGTCCGCTGGCCGGCTATACGTTTGCTACTGCAGCGGGAGGCCCATATACGGCTTCCTTGAACCTGGCTCAGCCGGGAGGTACCTATACACAGGCTGTTTTTGTAAACTTTACACCAACTGCTGTACAATCTTATAATGGAAATATTGCTGTTGGTGGCGGCGGTGCTGCAACGGCTAATGTTGCGGCCGTTGGATCCGGTGTAAATACAGCCCCAACCGTTACCAGTGGTGCAGCAAGCGCTATCACATCCATTTCGGCCACCGTTGCCGGAAGCATTCCGGCAACCGGTTGTACCGCCATCACAGCCTATGGCATTGAATTCAGTATCACCAATGGTTTCCCTAACGGAACCGGAACGGCTGTTGCTTCAACGAACCTGGCAGCTGGCAACTTTTCTTCCAATCTTGCTGGGTTAACTCCGGCCACCACGTATTATTATCATGCCTATGCTACCAATGCAGGCGGTACCAGTTATGGTGCACAGCAATCGTTCACCACGGCCACGCCGGGTTTATCGGCCAATGCATTAACAGCTTTTGGAAATATCTGCCTGAACGTGGTAGCGGGCCCCAACTCATTCACTATAACCGGAACGAATCTTACAGGAGCCAATATCAATGTTGGACCGCTTGCAGGATTTACGTTCTCAACAACGGCCGGCGGAACCTATACTGCATCACTGGCACTTACTCAGCCTGGCGGCGCTTACTTACAACAAATATTCGTTCGCTTTACCCCAACAGCCGTTCAGTCATACAATGGAAATATCCCGGTTAATGGCGGAGGCGCTGTTGCCATAAATGTAGGAGCATCGGGCGCCGGTATAAACACAGCCCCATCGGTAACCAGCGGGGCGGCAAGCGCCATCACGCAGATCAGCGCTACGGTTGCAGGAACCATCCCTGCTGCAGGTTGCACAGCCGTAACGGCCTATGGCATTGAATACAGCACTACCAACGGTTTCCCCAACGGAACCGGTACGGCCGTGGCATCGGGTAATTTAACCGGCGTTAATTTTTCATCAGCGCTTGCCGGTTTAACGCCAAGCACTACCTACTATTATCATGCCTATGCAACCAATGCAGGCGGCACCAGTTATGGGGTGCAGCTTTCATTCACCACATCGGCGCCGGTATTAACGGCCACGCCATTAACTGCATTTGGCGCTAACTGTATCAATACCACCACAGGTCCCAATTCATTCACGATAAACAGTACTGCGGTTCTTGCCCCTAATATCACTGTAGGCCCGCTGAATGGTTATGCTTTTTCAACCACAGCCGGAGGTACCTATTCGGCTTCATTAAGCCTGGCACATGCTGCAGGACCTTATACACAAACCATTTATGTGCAGTTTACCCCAACAGCGGTACAGTCGTACAATGGAAATATCCCGGTAGGCGGCGGCGGTGCGGCAACCATTAATGTAGCTGCCAGCGGAAGCGGTACAAATACCACGGCAACGGTAGTTACCGGTAATGCCAATGTACTTACCGCCAATTCGGTAACATTAGACGGCAGCGTAAGCAATATTGGTTGCAGTCCTGTAACAGGCTACGGTATTGAATTCAGCAGCATCAGTGGCCTGGCGAATGGCCAGGGTACAAAAGCAGCTGCATCTAATTTAGCCGGTGGAAATTTTTCCACTACCTTAAATGGACTGGTGCAGGGCGCCACTTATTATTACAGGGCCTATGCGGTTAATAATGGTGGTACCAGCTACGGTACCGAAAAATCATTTACCATGAAGAGTATACCGGATGGTTTTGTTCTTTACTCGGTACCGGTACAACGCGGCGGGTCGCTGCACTATACGTACAAGGGTATCAAGCCGGGGCATTACAGCGTGCAGATCATCAACAGTATCGGCCAGGTGGTTTTCCAGCACCAGATCATTACGCAGTTGAATTTCATCGACGATACATTTATCATACCGTCCAATATTGGAACAGGCGCTTACAGTATCCAGATCGTAAGCCAGGATTTCAGTGCTAAGAAACGGTTTATGATCTTGTAATCCCGCTGTATAAAATATGTAAGAAAGAGGCCCTTGGTATAGGGCCTCTTTCTTTTTCTGTAAGATATAGTGTTGTTAAATGTCATCATGACAGCAATCTCCCATTGGTATTATGTTTGTTACCTTGCAATCCAAAAGAAATAACTATGCAAAAAGGCAGTATACGGGTACAAACGGAGAACATTTTCCCCATCATCAAGAAATTCCTGTACAGCGAACACGATATTTTTTTACGGGAACTGGTGAGCAATGCAGTGGATGCCAACCAGAAGCTGAAAACGCTTTCTTCTATTGGTGAGGCAAAGGGCGAACTGGGCGAACTGAAGATCGAAATAAAGATCGACAAGGATAAAAAGACACTCACCATTTCCGATACCGGCCTGGGTATGACGGGCGAGGAAGTAGACAAATACCTGAACCAGGTAGCATTCAGCGGCGCCGAGGAATTTCTGGAAAAATACAAGGGGCAGAATGAAGCCAATATCATCGGCCATTTTGGGCTGGGTTTTTACAGCTCTTTTATGGTGAGTGATAAGGTGGAAGTGTTTTCAAAAAGTTTCCGGGAAGGAAGCAAGGCAGTGCGATGGGAATGTGATGGCAGCCCGGAATTTACATTGGAAGAAACAGAAAAGGAAAACAGGGGAACCGATATTGTGCTTCACCTGAATGAAGAGAGCCGGGAATTTTTGGAGGCAGACAGGGTGGGAGCAGTGCTGGAAAAATTCTGCCGGTTTTTGCCAGTTCCTATTTTCTTTGAAGATAAACAGATCAATAACCCTGCACCGGCATGGACAAAAAAACCAGCTGAGTTAACCACCGAAGACTACCAGGGTTTTTATAAAGAACTATATCCCTTTGGCGAACCGCCGTTGTTCTGGATACATTTGAATGTAGACTATCCTTTCAATCTTACCGGAATTTTATATTTCCCCAGGATCAAGCAGAGCTATGAAATTCAGAAAGACAAGATCCAGCTTTACAGCAACCAGGTTTTTGTAACGGATGAGGTAAAGGATATTGTTCCTGAGTTTTTAATGCTCATGCATGGCGTGATCGACAGCCCGGATATTCCGCTGAACGTAAGCCGCAGTTATTTGCAGGGCGATCCCAACGTAAAAAAGATCAATGCACACATCACTAAAAAGGTAGCGGATAAACTGGAAGAGATATTTAAAACGGACCGTAAGCAGTTTGAAGAAAAATGGGAGAGCCTGGGTTTGTTTGTGAAATACGGCATGATGACCGATGATAAATTCCTGGATAAGGCGAATAAGTTTCACATCATGCAAACCTCCCTAAATCCCTCCAAAGGAGGGACTTTGGAAGACTCTGAAACTGCCAGCAGATTTTACACACTTGAAGAGTACCGGCTGGCAACAGAAACACTGCAGAAAAATAAAGAAGGCAAACTCGTGATCCTGTACACAACCGACCCGGTACAGCAGGATGCCTACATACAACAGGCTGCAGCAAAGGGATACATTGTAGTGAAACTGGAAACGATCATCGACAATGGATTCATCAATCAAATGGAAATGAAGTGGGAGAATGTACAGTTTACCCGGGTGGATAGTGATATCATCGACAACATCATTGATAAGCAGGAGGGTGGTGATAGTGTGCTGAGTAAGGATGATGAAGCAAAACTGAAGGACCTGTTTGCAGTGAAGATCCCTGAATTGAATGTTTCGGTGGAAGTAAAAGGCTTGAGTGCTGAAGCGCCACCGGTTGTTGCCACAAGACCCGAATTTATGCGCCGCATGAAAGACATGGCCGCCATGCAGGGAGGAATGGGTGCCTTTTATGCAAACATGCCTGATGAAGTTACGTTGACAGTGAACGGCAATCATGCTATTTATAAAACAGTTTTGGCAGAAGCAGAAAAAGAGAAACAGGAGAAAGTGGTACACAATCTGGCAGATCTTGCTTTGTTATCGCAGGGATTATTAAAAGGGAATAGTTTAACGAGTTTTATAAACAGGACGGTGGAGTTGATGAATTAAACGGTTAGAGGTTTAGGTGTTTAGAAGTTGGGGTATGCATTGCATGCCCCAACTGTTTTAAGTAGTGTACGGATAGTGTTTTTAATTCACTGACCGGAAGCTGGTAGGTGTTCCTGCCGGATCAAAACGGATCTGCATCCAGGTGATGCCGCCTGTTGTTTCAAAAGAGTAGAAATACTTCTGGGTTAAATTATTTGCCAGTTCATGACTTGTTGCATCACGGTCAACTGTTAGCACACCGTTCTGCCAGCCGCGGTAATGCCCCTGGCATGCATGAAATACAAACGAACCTTCCTGTTGGTTAAACGTAACCGTACCGGTCACTTTGGTGGCGGTGCTGGAAGTTAAGCCGGCATTGGCCATGTAATAGAATTCGGCATGTTTTCCATCGGCGCTGAAACTGAAATACTTGCCGCTTTGCCAGGCGTTGCCCAGGTGCTGACCATTATACGTGTTGATGAGCTGGGTGCTGGAATTGTAGCCATTTGCCCAGTTACCCACCATAGATGGCGGTACAGCCGTTGATGGAAGATTGCATGATGCTGCGTTTTCGTCGTTGTCTTTTTTACAACCTGTGCCCGCTATTGCAGCAACTATAGCGAGTGCCATTAATACTTTTTTCATTGTTTTGTTTTTATGGTTATAATTTGAGGGAGCTAAATTATTGCCCGTTAGAATAACCGTTACCGGGAAGAAGAATGAAATGCGGAAATTAAATGATGAATTGAATGATTATGCTGAACCCGGTTGCAGGACTCCTAATTGGTGAATATCGACGCTTCGAGATATTTCATTTTCTGGGAGTGCCATGTTTCAGTGAACCGGGCATTGATCAAATATTCTTTATGCAAGGGGTTTACATAAATGATGCTCATCTTGCGGGGATGCGCTTGCAAACTCACCAGGATATTTCCCACTACGCCGCTCATGATCGTTCCATCAAAGGGATTGAAGAGAAAGATGCAGTCTACATCGCCTGGTATCTCAAAATAAAAAGCGTCGTTGTTGATAATGGCAGAGTCGATACCGGAAATTGTTTTTTTTGTAAGCGCAAGATTCTTTTTGGCAGCATCACAAAGTTCTTTCGAGAGGTCGATACCCGTTAATTTTTTGCATCCATGGTGGGCTGCTACACATAAGACCCGGCCTTTGCCACAGCCGATGTCGAGAAAATGGGTGATGGGTTTGGTGTTTGCCCTTTGGCTACGCTCAGGATAAGTTTGAAGTTTGCTGAGTCCCAGCTGTTCAAAGATATCTTCGAGTAATTCATAGCTCACCGGCATATAGATGGTGGCATGCGAAATATCGATCCCCAGTTTATCCAGTTTTTTCAATTCATCGGCGCCGGTTGTATGTATGTCGTATCTTTTTTCTCCTCTTATTTCCTGCCGGATGATATGCCAGGCAATGGAGATGTTCCAGTTCCAGGCCAGGTAAAAAAAGTAGTTTATGTAAGAGAACAGTTTCATTATTCGCTGCAGCGCAGGTCAATTACTTTTAACTGGAGACTGGTGTCTCCATTCCATTCATTTTCATCCAGGGTGAAAACGATATCTACTGGTTTTTTCAATAAAGGAAATTTATCCGCCAGATTAAAGCCAATGCCGGTAAATGTGCAGCTATCCTGTTTCACCACAAAACGCAGGTGTTCTTCTTTAACGATCTTAGAGTAACCGGCATCGGTTACTTTTCTGGCTATAAATACAGGCCGCATATTTTCGGGGCCAAAAGGTTCCATCTGGCTAAGGATACCGTAAAGGCCCTGGGTAATGTCCTTAAAAGAAATTTCGGTATCGATATTTATCTCAGGTATCAGTAAATGTTCAGGAATACTGTTTGATACCACTGCTTCAAACTTTTCGGCAAATGCTTCAATATTTTCCGGTAGTAAAGAAAGTCCGGCTGCTGCAAAGTGACCGCCATAGCCCAGCAGGTATTCCCTGCAGGCATGAATGGCTTCATACAAATTAAAACCGGGAACACTACGGGCGCTGCCCGCAGCTATATCACCGCTTTTAGTGAGTACCACGGTAGGCCTGTAATAGGTTTCGATTAACCGGCTGGCAACAATACCCACCACGCCTTTGTGCCAGTGATCTCTGAATACAACAGTAGTCTTTTTCTTTTGCAGTGTTGCATCTGCATTGATCATATCCAGTGCCTCTGCTGTAATGCTTTTATCTGCTTCCTTGCGGTCGGTGTTATCGCTGTGCAGCATCTCAGCATATTCCAGTGCTTTGTTATAATCTTCCTCAACAAACATCTGCACTGCTTTCTTTGCATCATCCATCCGGCCGGCTGCATTTACCCGGGGTGCAATTACAAACACCACATTGTTGATTGATAGTTTCTTTTGAATATTTCCTAAAAGGATCAGCGCTTTTATTCCCGGGTTGGGATCGTTGTTTATTTTTTCCAGTCCATAGTAGGCCAGCACCCTGTTTTCCCCGGTCATGGGTACAATATCGGCGGCAATGGCCACGGCCACCAGGTCGATATAGCAGTAATAATGTTCTTCTTCAATGCCCAGTTCCTGGGCAAGGGCTGTTATTAGCTTAAACCCAACACCGCACCCGCATAACTCTTTGTACGGATAATTGCAGTCTTTTTGCTTTGGATTGAGGATAGCAACAGCATCCGGAACTTCCGCGTCGGGTAAGTGGTGATCGCAAACAATAAAATCAATACCCAGCTGTTTTGCATAAGCAATAAGGTCAACCGATTTGATACCGCAGTCGAGCGAGATGATAAGAGTGAATCCGTTCTCTTTTGCAAAGTCAATTCCCATTTTACTTACACCATAACCTTCCCGGTAACGGTGTGGGATATAAAAATCCAAAAGAGCTGGTTCATAGATCTTGCAGAGAAAGCGGTACATGCAGGCTACTGATGTGGTTCCATCCACATCATAATCACCAAATACCAGGATATTTTCTTTTTTTTCAAAAGCAGAAAGGATGCGGCGTACGGCCTTTTCCATGTCTTTCATCAGCCAGGGATCATGCAGGTGGGCCCATTGCGGGCGAAAATACTGTCTGGCTTTGTCGTAATCATCAACACCCCGGTTTGCCAGGATATTGCAAAGGGAACGGTTGATCTTAAGGGATTCTTTTAATGCATCAACCTTATTCTTGTCTGCTGCTGATATTTTCCATCTTCTCTCCATGTTATTTATCAGTATTTCCTGTCGGTAGTATAACGAACCAGTTCTTCCAATGCATTTCTTGTGGCACTTTCTTCAAAAGAATGAAGTATAGACAAAGCCTCATCGCGGTAACTGTTCATTTTTTCGGTGGCATATTTAATTCCACCCGATTCCGTTACTGTATCAATGACGAATTTAATTTTTGCCGGATCCTTATTCTCATTTTTCATGATGTACACCAGCTCCCGCCTTGTTTGCGGAGAAACATTATTTAAGCTATGGATCAGGGGTAAGGTCAGTTTCTTTTCTTTTATATCATTGCCTGTTGGTTTGCCGATATTATCTTTTCCGTAATCAAACAGGTCGTCTTTTATCTGGAAAGCGATGCCTACTTTTTCGCCAAACAATTTCATTTGAGCAGTGGTGTTCTCATTATTACTGGTGCTGTATGCGCCGGCGGCACAGGCAGAAGAAAGCAGGGAGGCGGTTTTGCCCCGGATGATATCGAAATAAACCCCTTCATCAAAATTCAGTTTTCTTGTTTTCTGGAGCTGGAGTAACTCGCCTTCGCTCATTTGTTTTACGGCGTCGGAAAGGATCTGCAGTTGCCTGAATTCATTGCTGCCGGTGGCCAGCAATAAACCTTTCGAAAGAAGATAATCTCCTACAAGCACGGCTATTTTTTTGTTCCAAAGGGCATTGATTGAAAAAAAACCACGCCGTTGCGGGGAGTCATCTACCACATCATCGTGAACAAGTGTAGCGGTGTGTAATAGCTCAACAAGAGCCGCTGCCCGGTAAGTGCTTTCATTGATCGTTCCATGCAGTTTGGCGCTTAGTAAAACGAACATCGGGCGTAATTGCTTACCCTTTCGTTTGATGATATACTTCATGATCGTATCCAGCAAGAGGGTTTCGCTTTTAACAGCTTCCGCAAATTTTTTTTCAAAAATTTTAAGTTCTTCCCCGATAATGTTGTTTATGAAATGCATACTGATAATCCCGGCAATTTACCACAGTGTGTCAGCCTGTCAAAGTAATTTATTGATTAGTTTTCTTTTCTTCAGTGTATAAAATCCCCGAAGTTTAGGGAAAAACACTACTTTTGTGCAACGAAACTGAAGCCAACTGTGTCTTGCCCCGAAAAGTACGTAGGTAGAAATATTTAGACTTAACCTAAATAACCTATTAAAAAGTTTGAATATTAGGCAGCAATTGATATTTTTGCTCAGAATTTATTCGTACAAATTAATAAAAAACCTTAATTATTAAAATATGGTAAGCAAAAAGTACAAATTCTTGTTAGGGATATTACTCCTCTCAACAGGGGCATTTGCCCAGGTTGGGGGTAGGGGAAGTGTTTACGACTCTTCTGTAATACCTGCAAAAAGAATGGCCCAGCAAAATGAATTCTGGAACAGCACATATAACTTTCCTGCAAAGCCCCGTAATATGTGGGAAATCGGCGTTTCCGGAGGTATGTTCTCTGTGAGTAGTGACGTAACTGCCAAACTGCCTACGCTCGGATTTGCAGCACATGTAAGAAAAGCATTTGGTTATGTATTCTCTTTGAGGCTGCAATATTTGAATGGAACCGGAAAAGGGATGAACTGGCTTGCGAGTAATAACTACGGAAAAAATTCTGCCTGGAATACCAAGTATAATGCACCTGTAGGTACTTCCGGGGCTGGTACTCTTGATCCCACCGGAACCAGGCCACTTGAGCAAATTTATTATAACTACAAGACACGGGTGCAGGATATCGGGCTGCAAGGAATTATTACGTTAAATAACGTTCGATTCCATAAACAAAAGACTGGTTTTGTGATTTACGGTGGCGCCGGTATAGGAGCTACATGGTTCCAGACAAAAGTAAATGCTCTTGATGCAGCCGGTAATCCATATACCGCATTGTTTCAGTCTATTAAAAGTGCCAATTACAGCAACAGGAAAGACGTGTTGAAAGCATTGAAAGCTGGTATGGATAAGTCATACGAAACAGACGCAGAGAATGAGAACAACCGTCGTCCAAAGCTGGGTAAAAATACCCTTAAACCTTCAGGCACCGTATTATTGGGCATTGCTTTCAAATTAAGCAACCGGATCAACCTGGCTATTGAAGACAGGGTTACATTTGTAAAAACAGACTTGTTAGACGGCCAACGCTGGCAGGAACAGGCTTGGGGTGATGCAGTATTGACCAGCGACTTCGACTCGTACAACTATGCTTCTCTTGGCATAAACGTAAACCTGGGCGCAAAAGCTGTACAGCCTTTGTGGTGGGTTAACCCATTGGATTATGCCTATGATGAACTCAGGAATCACCGTAATGTTAAGATACCGAAGAATGACTGTAATGATGCAGATGCTGACGGTGTTTGTGATCATCTCGACAGGGAACCAAATACACCGGCCGGATGCCCGGTTGATACACATGGTGTAACAAGGGATACAGATGGTGATGGCGTTCCTGATTGTAAGGATAAGCAACTGATCACACCAACTGAATGTCAGCCTGTAAATGCGGATGGTGTAGGTAAATGTCCCGAACCAGAATGCTGCAAGAATACTGTTGTTGCAGATCCAAAAGCAAACTGTCCTTGTGATTATCCAAGTCTTTCTTTCAAAGGCAATGCATTAACCCTGAGTGCAGATAATAAAGCAATGCTGGCAACAGTGGCTTCCAAAATGAAAGCCAACCCGAATTGCAATATCAATATCAATGGCTATCCTGAAGCCTCTAAAGCTTCTCAGGCTAATTGTCAGAAGCGTTTGGATGCAATCAAGATCTACCTGATCGAAAAAGAGGGAATAAGCGCTGACCGGATCACCACAAACTGTGAAGTAGGCGGTGGCGACAAGAACACGATTGATGTTAAGTGTAATTAATAACAGATTAAGTTTAATAGTAATAGCCCTCAAAAGAGGGCTATTTTTTTGGAAATAACCAGGCCCCATGGGCTTTATCAAATCCTTAACGTCCCTTTTTTGGTTATTTGCTTTCCTGCTGGCATTTTTGGCTTAATTACACTAACTTTGCGTTCTTTTATGAAATTATTGAAATCTTTATCGGCAGGGCTTTTATTACTAGTTCTGGTATCTTCCTGTAATAAATACAACAAGATATCAAAGAGCAAGGATTATGAATATAAGCTCAGCATGGCCGATACATTTTACAGTAAGAAAAAATATAAGATAGCCCAACAACTTTACGAGGAACTGTTCCCTGTTTTTAAAGGAACCCTGAAGTTTGAAGAACTGTATTATAAGGATGCCTATTGCTTCTACTACATGAAAATGTATGCAGATGCAGAAAACCTGTTCAAAGGATTCCTGGAAGTATTTCCAAACAGCAGTAAGGCAGAAGAGGTTGATTATATGCGTTCCTATTGTTTTTATAAACAGTCCCCAAAGCTCGAACTTGAGCAGGTAAATACAACCCGGGCGATGGGAATGATGCAGACCTTTATAAATACTCACCCAGGGTCAGCAAGGAACAAGGAAGCATCCGAGATCATTGATAAATGCAGGGCAAAACTGGAGCAGAAAGAATACCGGGCGGCAGAGTTGTACTATAATATGGGACAATACCGGGCAGCTGCCATTGCGTTCAGTACCCTCATTAACAATTATCCAGAATCAACGAAAGGGGAAGAGTATAAATTGAAGACCGTAAAATCGTATTACAAATTTGCGAAATTAAGCATTGTTGAAAAGCAGGTAGAGCGGTATGAAAAAGTGATTGACGAGTACGAGGATTTTGTTGACCGTTTTCCCGAAAGCAAATTGCTGAGGGATGCAGAAAACTACAGTAACTTAAGTAAAAATCATATTAAAGACATAAAAAATGAGCAAACTCAGACGTCAGCTAAGCGCTAACACCAGCAGTGTGGTAGAGCCAAAAAAATTATCAGACCTTAAAGATAAAACCGGTAATCTTTATGAGTCAATTGCTGTGATAGCCAAAAGAGCAAACCAGATCAATATTACCCTGAAAGAAGAATTGCATAATAAACTGGAAGAATTTGCCAGTCATACCGACAGCCTGGAGGAGATCCATGAAAATAAAGAACAGATAGAAATATCAAAAGCATACGAACGTATGCCCAACCCGGCTTTACTGGCTACCACCGAATTTATGGAAGACAAGGTTTATTTCCGCAGGAACGATGAGGACCTGTTCAGCTAAGCAATCAATATTTTAGCTTCTTATTTAGTTAAGAAATCATAATTTTAACCCTGCGTCGCTAAAGGATTGCAGGGCTTTTTTATGTTACAGGGTAAAAAAATCTTATTGGGAGTGACCGGAAGTATTGCAGCTTATAAAACAGCTGTATTAACCCGCCTGTTAATAAAGGCGGGCGCCGAAGTAAAGATCGTAATGACGCCCGCCGCCAAAGATTTTGTAACCCCGCTTTCACTGTCTACCCTTTCAAAAAACCCGGTGCTGGTTGACCTGGCGGAGAACGATTCCTGGTCAAATCATGTTTTGTTAGGCAGGTGGGCCGATGTAATGATGATTGCACCTTTAAGTTGCAATACCTTGTCTAAAATGGCCGTCGGCCTTTGCGATAACCTGTTAATGGCTGTTTACCTGTCGGCTACATGTCCTGTTGTGGTGGCCCCTGCAATGGATGAAGATATGTGGCATCATGCATCTACCAAAGCCAACCTTAAAAAGATTGCTTCTTTTGGAAACTTAATAATACCGGTTGAAAATGGCGAACTGGCCAGCGGACTTATAGGCGAAGGCAGGATGGCGGAGCCTGAAACAATACTAACCTGGCTTGGCAGTTTTTTTTTGCAAAGACTTGAATTAACCGGTAAGAAGATACTGGTTACAGCCGGGCCTACTTACGAACCTATTGACCCGGTCCGGTTCATCGGCAATCATTCATCGGGTAAAATGGGAGCTGCTATTGCAGAAGAAATGCAGAAAAGGGGTGCACAGGTTACAGTTGTATTAGGCCCTTCGGATATTAACATAAACAGCGGGGTTAAAATAATAAATGTAGGATCTGCAGAAGAGATGTTCAATGCCTGTGATAAAATATTTCCTGATACCGATATTGCGGTAATGAGCGCTGCCGTGGCAGATTATACCCCGGTGAGGACAGCAAAAGAAAAGATCAAGAAAACTGAAAATGATTTTGCCGTCGAACTGACAAAAACCAAAGATATTCTCAAATACCTGGGTACTCATAAGAAAGAGCACCAGTTCCTGGTTGGGTTTGCATTGGAAACAAACAATGAAAGGGAAAACGCCCTGAAAAAACTGCAATCTAAGAATGCTGATATGATCGTGCTGAATTCATTAAATGATGCCGGGGCCGGCTTTGGGCACGATACTAACAAAATCACTATTTTTGACAGAACGGGTAATGTATTCCCTTTTGAAACAAAGACAAAGAAAGAAGTAGCCGTAGACATTGTAAATACCATCATTCAGCAATTGCATGCAAAAAATTAAATCCTTAATATTCGTCCTGCTGAGCGTTTCTCAAACTTCGGTTGCCCAGGAATTGAAGGCAAATATAACGGTAGTAAGCAACCAGGTGGGTAACAATGTAAACCAGAATGTTTTCCGCACGCTTCAGGCTGCCCTTAATAATTTTGTGAACACCCGAAAATGGACACAGGACAACTATTCACCCAACGAACGGATAGAATGTAATTTTTTACTGAACCTGCAGCCCACCGGCGACTTGAATGTTTATAATGCATCACTTACGGTACAGTCGGCCAGGCCGGTTTTTAATACTTCCTATCTTTCTCCCATCATCAATTTTAAAGACGATAACATCATATTCAAATATGTTGAGTTCCAGGTGCTGGAATTCAATGAAAACAGGGTCTCGGGTTCCGATGCCCTTACCTCCAACCTCACAGCCGTACTGGCCTACTATATAAATATGATCCTTGGGTTTGATTATGATTCTTATTCCCTCCGGGGCGGAGATCCTTATTTTCAAAAGGCACAGAATATTGTGAACAATGCACCTGATGGACGGGGTATTTCCGGGTGGAAAGCTTTTGACGGACAAAGAAACCGATACTGGCTGGTGGAGAATATGCTCAACAGCCGCTATACCATCATGCATGATGTTTATTACAATTACTACCGGCTTTGCATGGATAAATTGTATGAAGATGAGAACGGCGCCCGGGCAGAAATGCTCAACGTGCTGAACCTGCTCAATAATTTCATTACCGACAACCCGAATAAAATGATCAGCCAGTTCTTCTTCCAGGGAAAATCAACGGAACTGATAAAAATATTTTCCAAGGCCCCCCAACAGGATAAAGCACGGGCTTCGGAAATGCTGCAACGCTTAGACCTTACCAATGCAGCCAAGTACAAAGACGAATTAAAATGATACGCCACATTACCTGTTTTTTGACGCTTGCTTTTTTACTTTCATGCGGAAATAAAAGTGAGCTGCCACCGGGAATCTTAAAGTCCGATAAGATGCAGGCAGTACTGTGGGATATCATCCGGGCAGATACATTTACCACCGAATACATCAAAAGGGATTCTGCAAAGAATGACGTGGAAGAGAACCTGAAACTGCAGCAGCAGATCTTTGCCATGCATCATGTTTCAAAGGAAGATTTTTATAAAAGCTTTGAGTATTATAAAAGGAACAGCGGCCTGATGAAAACAATAATAGATAGTATGGTAAGCCAGGCCGATAAAAAAAGAACTTCTAAAACAGGCCCGGTACAGGCTCAATAATATGAATAAAGTTTATAAAAACGCAGAACAGGCGGTAGCCGATATAAATGACGGAGCTGTGCTCATGCTCGGTGGCTTTGGTTTATGCGGCATTCCTGAAAACTGTATTGCTGCATTGGTTAAAAAAGGCCCGGGCCAGCTCACCTGTATATCAAACAATGCAGGAGTGGATGATTTTGGTATCGGACTGATGCTGAAACAAAAGCAGGTTAAAAAAATGGTGTCTTCCTATGTGGGAGAAAATGCTGAATTTGAAAGACAGCTGCTGAGCGGAGAACTGGAAGTGGAATTGATACCACAAGGAACGCTTGCCACCCGGTGTATGGCCGCCGGATATGGAATGCCTGCCATCTTCACCCCGGCAGGCGTAGGAACCGAAGTAGCTGCAGGAAAAGAAACCAGGGTGTTCAACAACAAAGAATATTTACTGGAGTATGCTTTTGATGCCGACTTTGCTATTGTAAAAGCATGGAAAGGAGATACGGATGGAAATCTTATTTACAGGGAAACAGCCAGGAATTTTAATCCCCTGATGGCTATGGCAGGAAAGGTTACCATTGCGGAGGTGGAAGAACTGGTGAATGCCGGCGAACTGGATCCGAATCAGATTCATACGCCTGGTATATATGTGCACCGGATATTCCAGGGAGAGGAATATGAAAAGCGGATTGAACAAAGGACAACAAGAAAATTAGCTAATCAGCCGGTTTGATGATGTGCTGGTTTTTTACGACTGCAAACGATTTCATAAAGAGAACCAATGTTTAGGTTTACCGGATCAACACATCATCAAACCAACATATCATCAAATTAATCATGGCATTAACAAAGGAACAGATAGCGCAACGTATAGCAAGGGAGCTTAAAGATGGTTACTATGTTAACCTGGGTATTGGTATTCCTACATTGGTTGCCAATTATATTCCCAAAGGAATAAAGGTGGTACTTCAAAGTGAGAACGGGTTACTGGGTATGGGACCTTTTCCATTTGAAGGTGAAGAAGATGCCGACCTGATCAATGCCGGAAAACAAACGATCACTACGGTACCTGGTTCTTCTTTTTTTGACAGCGCCATGAGTTTTGGAATGATACGTGCCGGCAAAGTTGACCTTACCGTGTTGGGAGCAATGGAAGTGAGTGAGAACGGCGACATTGCCAACTGGAAAATACCTGGCAAAATGGTAAAAGGAATGGGCGGGGCCATGGACCTGGTGGCGAGTGCAAAGAATATCATTGTGGCAATGATGCATACCAACCCGAAAGGAGAGAGTAAGTTGTTGCCCGGTTGCACTTTGCCACTGACAGGAACAAAGTGCGTTAAAAAGATCGTGACGGAATTAGCGGTACTTGATGTTACCGGTAAAGGGTTTAAATTACTGGAAAGAGCACCGGGTGTATCGGTGGAAGAGATCGTTGGAAAAACAGCCGGTAAGTTGACGGTAGAAGGAGAGATACCCGAGATGCAGTTCTGACAAAATAATAAAAGCTGTATAAACAAAAATCCCCGGTTACCGGGGATTTTTTAATGAGCAGTCAGGCTTGTTTGGTGTTTATACTCTTGGTGCAGCGGCCAATATTTCTGCATTGGCTCCGCTGGCATACTTTTCAAAATTCTTGATGAATTGTTGTGCAAGGTTTTTTGCCTGTGCATCATAAGCATTCTTATCCGTCCAGGTATTTCTTGGATTCAGTATTTCGGAAGGAACTCCCGGGCAACTGGTAGGCATGATCATACCAAATACCGGGTGGTCTTCAAAACCCACATCGTTCAGATCTCCATTTAATGCCGCCGTGATCATGGCACGTGTATAAGCCAGTTTCATACGGCTTCCTACCCCATAAGGTCCGCCGGTCCATCCCGTATTCACCATCCACACATTGGCATGGCTTTCATGGATCTTCTTTCCAAGCATTTCGGCATACTGAGCCGGGTGCAGGGGAAGGAACGGGGCGCCAAAGCAGGCACTGAAAGTTGATTTTGGCTCGGTAACGCCGGCTTCTGTTCCGGCCACTTTTGCTGTATACCCGCTGATGAACTGGTACATGGCCTGCCCGGCAGATAATTTACTGATGGGGGGCAATACCCCGTATGCGTCGCAGGTAAGGAAGAAAATATTCTTTGGTGTTTTTCCAATAGAAGGCTCCAATGCATTGCTGATATAAGACAATGGATAACTTACCCTTGTATTTTCCGTAATCTTTTTGCTGCTGAAATCGATCTGGTTGGATCCATCAATAAAAGTCACATTTTCCACCAACGCTCCCGGCCGGATGGCACGAAAGATCTCCGGTTCTTTTTCTTCACTCAGGTCGATGCATTTTGCATAGCATCCGCCTTCAAAATTAAACACGCTGTCCTTGGTCCATCCGTGTTCATCATCGCCGATGAGTTTGCGGTTAGGATCGGCGCTTAATGTTGTTTTACCGGTTCCGCTCAATCCAAAGAATATAGCGGTATCGCCGGCATCACCCATATTGGCACTGCAATGCATGCTTAATACATTGGCTCTTATTGGCAGCACAAAGTTCAGCATCGTAAAAATGCCTTTCTTCATTTCGCCGGTATAACCGGTTCCGCCGATCAGGATCGTTTTATGTGTAAAACTGATCACGGCAAAATTTTCTGCACGGGTTCCGTCTTCAGCCGGGTTGGCTTTAAAGCCCGGTGCCTGTATAATATGCCAATGCGCCTCAAAATTGTCGAGATCGTGTTCTTCAGGCCTGATAAACATGTTGTAACAAAACAGGTTACTCCACGGGTTTTCATTGATCACCCGTAACCGTAACCGGTATGTTTCTTCTGCACAGGCATAACAGTCCCGAACCCACAACTCTTTATCGGCCAGGTAAGTCAGCATTTTTTCCTTTAGCCTGAAGAAGTTCTTTTCCTCAAAAGGAATATTAAAATCATTCCAGTGAACCGTGTTCTCGGTAAGCGCATCTTTAACGGTAAATTTGTCTTTGGGGCTGCGACCGGTGAATTTGCCGGTGTTAATAAGCAGGGCCCCGGTGTCATTCAATACCCCCTCGCCACGCTGAACAGCCTGGTCGGTTAGTTCGGCAGGGCTAAGTTGATAATGAACTTTTTTAGTGGTAGATAACCCAAGGGTCTTAAGTGCACTTAAGGGTGCAGCAAGCAAGGTTGATACTGACATAGCAAGTAGAGATTTAGGTTTACGCAATCGTTCCCGCAAAGTTATATTAACTGAATCTGAACGGGGTTTATCCAGCCTCCGGATATTTTAAAACGGTAACCTGATTTTGAGTAATTATTTGCAATCATTCAAAAGGAGGGGAGATTATTAAAAAAGATTAAATAATAACACGTAAACCTTGAATAGAATTAATTTTTTAATTGCCCCTGCTATAGCAAATCGCAAGATTTTCTTCTCAAATTGAAAATAAAAACAGGTGTTGCACGCATATAAGCCTGCAGCCGGCTTTGTAAATGCTGCCGGTATAAAACATCATTAAACTGTATATTGCAGTTTAAACTTAGCATATGAAATATCTTCCCCTTAACCCCGAGATTTTTATACAAAACCGGAAGCGCTTTGCAGAAAGAATGGAAAAGAACTCGATTGCCATTTTCAACAGTAACGATGAATTACCCACAAACGGAGACCAGTTATTCAAGTTCAAACAGAACTCAGATCTGTTCTGGTTAACGGGTATCGAACAGGAAGATACCATGCTGGTTTTATTTCCCGGTAACCCAGATCCAAAATACCGGGAAGTATTGGTGTTGGTTCGCCCAAATGAATTAAAAGAAAAATGGGACGGGCACAGGTTAAGGGTACACGAAGCTACTGCCATCTCTGGCATTAAGACCATCTTATGGTTAGATGTGCTGGAAGGCATGCTGCAACCCTGGATTCATCTTGCAGATACGATCTATCTTAATTCAAATGAAAATGATCGTAAGGCAAACTGGGTTCCGGTAAGAGACTACCGCTATGCCGAATTAATGAAGCAACGTTATCCTCTGCATAATTACAGGCGCAGTGCCCGGCTGTTAAAAGACCTGCGGGGTATTAAAACAGCGCCGGAAATTGACGTACTTCAAAAAGCAATTGATATTACAGATAATACTTTCAGAAGATTAT
>DAOLIP010000038.1:0-30239 GCA_035328475.1 Ferruginibacter sp. | reverse complement strand
CACAGCGATTTTTTACGCAACAATAAACGGTATGCTTCTTTATTCAGCCTCGATGCGGATGATTACAAGGGTTGGGCGAAGGGATTGAAAAGAGCCGGTTATGCCACCAACCCAAGATACCCGGAGTTGCTTATCAAATACATTGAGCAATACAACCTGCAGCAATATACCCTGCTGGCCATGAATGAAGTTCCGGCATCCGACATCTCAAAAGCAACGGATGAAAAAGGCAGTGCAGCAACCTCGCCGGAAATAAAAGACGAAAAGGCGGTTGCTACAGATGAAGCGGCTGAAATAACCGGGGAGCCAGGTAAGGTCATTACCATCAACAAGGTCAAATGTGTTTTTGTGAACAAGGGAACTTCCTTACTGGCCCTGGCTACAAAACACAATATCAACCTGAATAAGCTGATGGAATTTAACGACTTCGACGAAGAAGGTATCTTGAAGAAAGACCAGTACATTTTCCTGCAAAAAAAATCAAAAACAGGCGAGAAAGAATATTATATTGTACAGGCCGGGGAAAGGGTACATGATGTGGCTCAAAAGAACGGGATACAGCTTCAATACCTGCGTATGTATAACGATCTGCAGGGGATAGAAACGATGCCGGCAGGCACCAAACTGCTTCTTCAGCCAGGTGCTAAAGGAGTGGTTGCCCGGGAACAAAAAGTAAAAACACATACAGTAGAACCCAAGGAAGGATTGTATGCCATTGCCCGGAAATATAATGTTACCGTGCAGCAACTGAAGGAATGGAATAAATTAGAGAGCAACGATCTGAAGATCGGGCAGGAAATAATCGTATCAAAGTAATTCATCATAGCCTGCAGGCAGGCACAAAACTTTAACCCTCATGGTGATCCAGGTATTGGACAAAAAATTTCAGCCTTACATAAAGGCTGAACAGATACAGGAGCAGGTGGCCCGTTTGGGCGCCCAGATCAATGCAGAATACGCAGGCAGGAACCCCTTGTTCATTGCCATACTCAATGGCTCCTTTATGTTTGCCTCCGATCTTTTTAAAGAACTTACTGTTGATGCAGAGATATGTTTTATTAAACTGGCTTCTTACAAAGGCACAAAATCCACCGGCAATGTGGTTACTTCCATTGGACTGGATGAATCGCTGAAGGGAAGGCATGTGATCATTGTGGAAGATATTGTTGATACCGGTAAAACGCTGTACGAGTTTTTACCGCAGCTTACCAACCAGCAGCCGGCCAGTTTAAAGATCGCTGCATTACTGCATAAACCTGAAGCATTGAATTTTCCGCTGACTATTGACTACCTTGGATTTAATGTGCCAAATAAATTCTTATTAGGGTATGGACTTGATTATGACGGCCATGGCCGCAACCTGAAGGAAATTTACCAGTTGGTTGGTGACTGACGAGGCAACATTAGGGGAAGAAATGATGTCTTGGAAGGGACTAACGATTTTTAATAAATAGCCTGCTATTGAAAAAACAGTTTGCCTATATTCCGTTGCTGTTGCTTGCATTTACCGCAAATGCCCAGTATTATTTACGTGGCGAGATCACCGACGAAAAGAATCAGCCGCTGCAGGGCGTAAAGATCCTCCTTCATTCAAAGAACCAGCTTTTTTTCAGCGGAACAACAGGTGGTTTTGGCATTACCACCAATAAGCTTTACGATTCTCTTACACTAACACTGGAAGGATATGAATCAAAATCGGTGAAGGTAAACAGCGACCTGTGGCAGAATATCATGATGAAAGTGCTGCCTTCAAATGTCAACCGAAACAGGCCCAAACTGATTTCGGTTACAAAAAACCTGAACCATACATCCCGGGTTAAATGGTACATTGACAATGAAACGTATTTTCAACTCGTAGAGAATGAGTATGTAAATGCGGTAAAATATCCCAACACCGGTTTTTCATTGAATGTGAACAAAGCTTCCTATAGTAATGTAAGGCGGTTCATCAATATGAACAGTACGGTTCCTCCGGATGCCGTGCGGATGGAAGAGATGGTGAATTATTTTAACCTGCACTACCGGGAACCAGAAGGAAATGATCTTTTTCGCCTGGAATCGCAAATCACTTCCTGTCCCTGGGATGCCGAGCGGTTGTTGCTTGTGCTGAATGTTAATGCCCGTAAGCTTGATCTGAACAGGATACCCCCCAGCAACTTTGTCTTCCTGATCGATGCATCAGGGAGTATGGATATGCCTAATAAACTTCCCCTGCTGAAAGCGGCTTTTCAGCTTTTCGTAAAAAACCTGCGGCCCATCGACACTGTTTCAATTGTTACCTATGGTGGAACCGTAGGCATCTGGCTGCAGCCCACCAGTGGTGCCGAGAAGGAAAAAATAATAAAATCAATTGAGGAATTAACGGCGGTAGGGGATACACCCGGTCAGTCGGCCATCATGGCTGCCTATACATTAGCCAACAGTACATTTATTAAGGGAGGTATCAACCGGGTTGTTTTGGCAACCGACGGCGACTTTAATGTGGGAGCTGCTTCTGAAAAAGAGCTGGACGAACTCATCACCAAAGAAAGACAGAGTGGTGTTTATCTCACCTGCCTGGGTGTGGGCATGGGAAATTTCAAGGATTCAAAATTAGAGACGCTGGCAAAAAGAGGGAATGGCAATTATGCTTATATTGATGACCTGAAGGAAGCAGAAAAAGTTCTGGTGAAAGAACTTACACAAACCTTTTATGCCGTGGCCGATGATGTTTTTTTAAACATACAGTTCAATTCCAGCCTGGTTAAAGAATACCGCCTGATCGGTTTCGACAACCGCCGTGATGCCGTAGCCGACAGCAGCATAGACCTGGAAGGAGGAGAAGTAGGCAGCGGTAACAGCGTACTGGCTTATTTTGAGATCGTTCCTGCCAGCGACCAGCTTTTTAAGGAAGTTACGTTTGTGAAGGATAAAATAGCCACTGTGGATATGCGCTACAGTCTTTGCAATGATACCACCCACCTGCGTTTTATAAGAGATTGCCCGGCAAACTTTTTAGAGTTTAAGCGTATTGATAAGGAACTTCAGTTTGCAACTGCCGTGGCTATGTTCGGGTTAAAGGTGAAGCAATCAAAGTACAGTAAGAATACCGATTGGGTGGACATAAAAACGATCGCCTCGGAATCGTATGACCCCAACATTTTTTTACAGGCAGAATTTCTGCAACTGGTTGAAAAGGCCGAAGCCATCTATTCCAAAAAGAAAAAGAAAAAAGGCAAAGCCGATTAAGAGAACATTTCCCTTACTTTATCAAAGAAGGATTTATCATTCTTTTCCGGCCTGGGTTTAAAGTTTTCAGATTGCTGCATCTTTTCCAGCACTTTCTTTTCTTCGTCTGATACATGTTGCGGCGTCCATACATTCACCTGTATCAACTGGTCGCCTTTTTCATAACTGTTCACATTGGGAAATCCCTTTCCTTTCAGCCGGAAGATCTTTCCGCTTTGTGTGCCGGGTGGTATCTTGATCTTGGCACGGCCGTCAATGGTGGGTACTTCAACCTGGGTGCCAAATACGGCATCGGGTATGGAAATATACAGATCGTATGCTACGTTCAGGCCATCCCGGTGTAATTGCGGATGTGTTTCTTCTTCGATCAATACGATCAGGTCGCCGGAAGCACCGCCTCTTTCACCGGCATTTCCCCTGCCGCTTAAACTCAGTTGCATGCCTTCCTGAACACCTGCAGGTATATCAATGGTCACGGTTTCTTCACCATATACTCTGCCATCTCCTTTACAGGCGGTGCATTTATGTGTAACCGTACTTCCTTCGCCACTACAGGTAGGGCAGGTGGTTACGGTCTGCATCTGGCCTAAGAATGTATTCTGTACCCGACGTACCTGTCCGCTTCCGCCGCAGGTGCCGCAGGTTTGCACACTGTTCTTATCTTTTGCACCACTGCCGTTGCAGGTATTGCACAGCACATATTTTTTTACCTTGATGGTCTTTTGTGTTCCTTTGGCGATCTCTTCAAAATTCAGTTTGATCTTAACCCGGAGATTGCTGCCCCGCTGGCCACGGCTTCTTCCGCCTGAACTTCTTCTGCTGTTGCCACCAAAGAAACTGCCGAACGGATTATCGTCTCCGAAAATATCTCCAAACTGGCTGAAGATATCATCCATGTTCATGCCGCCGCCGCTGTACCCTCCACCTCCGCCACGGCCCGGGCTAAATGCCTGGTGACCGAAGCGGTCGTATTGAGCCCTTTTATCAGTATCACTCAACACTTCATACGCTTCTGCAGCTTCTTTGAATTTTTCTTCTGCGGCTTTATCGCCGGGGTTACGGTCGGGATGAAATTGCATAGCTACCTTGCGGTATGCTTTTTTAATTTCATCCTGGCTTGCTCCCTTGGCTACACCCAGTATTTCGTAAAAATCTCTTTTCGACATTCTTTAGATCTTGGTATTGAATAAAACTACTTTGATTTTCCTGTTCCGTTCCTTATTTGGGATAGGGTATTATTTACCCACCACCACTTTTGCAAAACGGATTATTTTATCGTTGAGATAATAGCCCTTTTCAATTTCATCCACCACTTTACCTTTTTTATCTTCAGGTACTTCGATCTCTGTAATGGCCTCATGTTTTTCCACATCAAAATCGGTGTTGATGCTTTCCATGGCCTTTAACCCTTTTGCATGTAAGGTGCTTCTCAGTTTATTGAATACAAGCTGAACCCCTTTTTTATTGTTCACGATATCGTCGCTTTCTTCCAGTTGTTTTTCGGCCCTTTCACAATCGTCAAGGATAACCAATAAAGATGCGATCACTTCTTTGCCGGCAGTTTGGATCAGTTCTATTCTCTCTTTTGCATTGCGGCGTTTAAAATTGTCGAACTCCGCAAAAAGGCGCAGGTACTTATCCTTCTGTTCCTGCAATTCTGCCTGAATCTTCTGCAGGGTATCCTCACTTTCGGGATTGCTCAAATGGGTGTTTCCGGGGATGTCGGCATCGGCATTGATGTTCATTTCTTCGTTTTCCGGCGTCATTGTTGCTTTTTCTTCCATATACGGGATTTAAAATTGGTTGCGAAGGTACAACAGTCAAACATTCTGCCAAGGCCAATGTTGCGGTCAAATTGACAAAAAACCATTGAATTAGCGACGGGTAACGGCCTACTCTATGACAGGGATGTTACCTTTGCGCCATGAAGAGTATTTTTCTGAATAAAAAGATCAGCCGCCGGGTGGAACTGGGGCATCCCTGGATATTTGCCAACGAAGTGAATACCGGTAAGGCACTGGATGCTGCAGCAAAGGCAGGGGAGATTGTGAATGTATATACCCACGATAAAAAATTTGTGGGCAGGGGGTATATAAATCCCAAATCCCAGATCATGGTAAGGCTGCTTACCCGGGATAAGGAGGAAACGATCAATGAGGAGTTCTTTATAAAAAGAATACAGGCTGCCTGGGATTACCGCCAGAAGATCGGCTATACAGAAAACTGCCGCCTGGTTTATGGCGAAGCGGATGATATGCCTCAACTGATCATTGATAAGTTCAACGATTATTTTGTGATACAAACACTGGCGCTGGGAATGGATGTTTGGAAACCCGCTATTGTAAAGGCGCTTGAAACAATATTCAGCCCAAGGGGTATTTATGAAAGAAATGATGTTCCCGTACGGGAGCTGGAAGGAATGGAACAGCAAAAGGGCTTTTTATCTGCAGAATTTGATACCAATATCATCATAAACGAGAATGGGATAAAATTCCACGTGGATATTGCCAATGGACAAAAGACCGGCTTTTTCCTTGACCAGCAGGATAACCGGAGGGCTATCCGGCATATAGTGAAAAACGCCGATGTGCTCGGGGCTTTTTGCTATACCGGCTCTTTCGAGATCAGTGCTGCTTATTACGGCGCCCGGTCGGTGCTGGGGCTGGATATCTCTCAAAGTGCCATAGATATGTGCAATAAAAATGCATTGCTTAATGGCCTTGAAAATGCCTGCAGATTTGAATGTGTAAATGCATTTGATGTGTTGAAGGAGTGGTCGAAGGAAGGGCTGCAATGGGATGTGGTCATGCTCGATCCCCCATCTTTTACCAAAAGCAGGGCAACTATTAATAAAGCTGTTGCCGGTTATAAGGAGATCAATTTACGGGGTATGAAGCTGGTGAAACCGGGAGGATTTCTGGTTACTTCAAGCTGCACCAATCTTGTGCAACCCGAACTGTTCCTTGATATCATTCAAATGGCAGCCAATGATGCCAAAAGGAAAATACGGCAGGTAACG
Organism: Ferruginibacter sp.; assembly: GCA_035328475.1. Lineage (GTDB taxonomy): Bacteria > Bacteroidota > Bacteroidia > Chitinophagales > Chitinophagaceae > Ferruginibacter. The sequence continues at coordinate 23,992 of DAOLIP010000038.1, read as the reverse complement.
TTTAATGCACAGTCGGCAGATCATCCTGTTATACACGGACAGGAAAATACACAATACCTTAAATTCTTAATAGTACAGGTGATGTAGAAGAAAGGAGATGGAGGGTTTTACTTAACTACCTGGAATTTTCCGGAATCTACGATCTTTCCGTTCTTATCCCTTAGTTGGTAGATATAAATACCGCGGTAGAAATCATCTAAGGGTACAGTAATTTTTGGCAATACTTTATTTACTTCGTTTATTTTTTTGCCCATGAAGTTGTATATCTGCAGGGAATACGACCTGTCATAGCCATAAACGAAATCAAAATTGATCACCGAAGTGGCGGGAATTGGATATGGTTTTAACAACTTTGCAACCGGTTCACCGGTTCCTGAGGGTCTGTTTTGAGCGAAAGAAGTAAAAGTTAATCCAATAAGTAAAATTGATATGTAAACAATTTTCTTCAACAAAGTAAAAATAGCAAAATCTTTCAAATAACCAACATTTCCAAAACGGTTATTTCCGTCTCAAATATGTTAAAACAGTTTAAAATGAACTGTCTTATAGTAAAACGTATTAATACCTCATTTTATTATCAATTGAGGGAATCCAGGACCTTATTTATGGCATTAAAATCAGGGACTTGTCCGGCAGCTTCCAGTACTTCGGCATAACGCACAATACCGCTTTTATCGATCACAAAGGCCGAACGCTTGCTTACCCCCTTCATTTCCAGTATCCAGGTAGTATAAAGGCTGTTATAAAGAGCAGAAACCTCTTTATTGAAATCGCTGAGCAGCGGAAAATTATAGTGCTGATCTTCCTTATATTTTTTCAGGGTAAAAACAGAATCTACCGAAATACCTAATACCTGGGCATTGGCATTACTATACCGGCTGATATCGTCTCTCACAGCACATAATTCTTTGGTGCAGGTACTGGTAAAAGCCTGCGGAAAGAAAAGAAGCAATACATTCTTCCCCCTGAAGTCAGAAAGGGTTATTTTGTTCTTATCGCTGTCAAATAGGGTGAAATCTGGTGCAGGCTTGCCGGTCTCAATGCTCATGCTGTGTTTATTTTTGCAAAGATAGTTCTTGTGTAAAACTTGTTAACAGCGATTAAGGGCTTTTGTTTAATTAGCAGGAAGATATTTATAACCAAAACATCTCAACTATGAACAAGTACATTACAGAATTGATAGGAACCCTATTCCTGGTAATGGGGGCAATTTTAGGTGGTGCTGTAGGGGCATCCCTGGCCTTGATGATAATGATCTATGCCGGGGGCCATGTATCGGGTGCCCACTATAACCCGGCCGTTACCCTATCTGTGTGGATGCGTGGTAAAATTGAAATGAAAGATGCGGTGATGTACTGGATATTTCAGTTTGCGGGTGCTTTAATAGCCGCCCTGATAGTGATGTATGTTTTCTCCAACGAAGGCAGTGGTGAATGTAAAGCAACGGAAGGTTGGGGAACAAAAGCCATTATCGCCGAGTTAATGGGAACTTTTGCATTGGCCTATGTTGTGCTAAATGTGGCTACGGCCAAAGGAACCAGCGGGAACAGCTTTTACGGACTTGCTATTGGCGGAACTGTATTGGCTATGGCTACTGCATTAGGCAGTTTTTCAGGAGGGGCATTTAACCCGGCAGTGGCAATCGGTTTATGCGTGCAGCACAGCTTTTGCTGGGATCATGTATGGGTTTATTTTGTAGGCCCGCTGGGCGGTGGCGCCCTGGCAGCCATTGTTTTCAGCTTTATCAACCCCGATGATAAATAGAAAAGAAACAGGCGACATAAAACTAAAAACCCCTCTGGAAAGAAGGGTTTTTTTGTTATCCAAACAATCCATAAAAACAAAAAATCTTTAGTTTGTTAGCACACGATTTTTGAGATCTGGATTGATTATTCGGAATGAGTGCCTTTGAATACCGGCAGTTCAATCAACAACAATAAAGGTTAATGGGGGTTTGCAGTGGCTGAATGCACTTTTGAAAAACCACCTGTTTTGTACAGGAAGCATACTTGATTTGGTATTCATAGGATCGGTTTTGCGGCGCTGAAACTCTTGTTCGGTACCGGTATTATAAACGCAGATTTTTACATTTTATTGTTAATTCCTGGCTATCAATCGTATTGATGATTTTTATGCTTTATCAGGAAGGCAAAAAAAATCCCTGCCGTTTTATTGCAGGGATCTTTGCGTATAAAAAAAACAGATCAGTTATTATTTTTTGATACGGCACTCTTGGCAGAAGGCTTGTTTGATTTTACTGCCGGGGGTGGTGCCTGTGCCTCGGCTTTTTCCTTTTTCTTTACTTCGTTGGTTTCAGCAGCCCACTTGTCGTATTCTGTAGCCTCTAAAACATTACCGGTGATGGTGATGCTTTTTGTTTCATCAACCCCGGCAAACTTCACTGTAAGGTGTTTATCAAAATGACCAATATTAGCTGCATTGAATTTAGCAGAAATAAAGCCGGTAGCGCCGGGGGCAATCGGAGACTTGGTATAGTCGCCTACGGTGCAACCACAGGTTGGACTTGCCTGTTCAATGATCAGGGGTTCATTGCTTATGTTTGTAACGATGAACTTCACTTCTTTGGGATCGTTCTGTTTCAGGTTACCCTGGTTTATAACTTCCGTTTCAAATTTTGCAACATCAGCCACTTTTTTTTGTGCAAACAGGAAAGAACTGAACGTAAATGCTGTTGCCAGTAATAATAACTTCTTCATGGTTATTTAGTTTTTAGATTTTAATTTTTTAGATCGTTCAGGCCTTTATTTTCAGGAGCAGAACTTCCGGGGGTTTTCCAAACCTCCCCTTTGATGGTGATCTGTTTGGCCTGGCCTTCGTTATAAGAAACTGTAATGAATTTGGTGAATGGCCCTTCTGCAGCAGCATTGTATCCAACCGTGATCTTGGTAGATGCGCCCGGGGCAATCACTTTATCTTTTTCCCATTCCGGTGTGGTGCATCCGCAACTTGCATGCACATTGCTGATCTTCAGGTCGGCATTGCTCTTGTTGAATACTTCAAAAATGTGCGTTACGGGTTTCCCCTGGGGAATTTTACCAAAGTCGTATTCGGTTTCTTTTAAAACCAACAGGTTGTCGGCTTGTGCAATGGTTCCGGCATCAGTAGAAACAGCTACAGGCTTGGCCGCTGGGGCTGCAGTAGATAATTGTTGTGCCTGTACGGCAGACAGGCAGCTTGTTACCAGGATGAGTGTAAATATCTTTTTCATATTGCGTTTTTTAAATAACGTTTCCAAAGATACTAAAACGGATTTAAGGCTTCCAAATTGCCGGTCTGTTAGGAGATTTTTAACAAAGCTCCCCTTTAATTTATATTTTTGTCCTACATTAAAAAATTATGGATACCAGCAATAATAACGAGGCTGCTTTAGCCGAAAAACTGAGTTTCGATAAGTTCAGAAATGAAGTGATCAAAGACTACCGGGTAGCCTGCGAAAGCAGGGAAACCAGTTTGCTCGGCCGTAAGGAAGTACTTACCGGTAAGGCTAAGTTCGGGATCTTTGGTGATGGGAAAGAGATTGCCCAGGTAGCCATGGCCAAATTCTTCAGACCTGGAGATTTCAGGGCGGGATATTACCGGGATCAGACATTTATGTTTGCCAGCGGACTGGCCACTATTGAACAATTCTTTTCACAATTGTATGCCGATCCGGATGTTGCCAATGACCCCTTTAGCGCCGGCCGCCAAATGAATGCCCATTTTGCTACAAAGATGGTGGATGAGAATGGTGACTGGCTCAATCTTACTGAACGAAAAAATGTGAGCAGCGATATAGCCCCCACCGCCGGGCAAATGCCAAGAGGCCTGGGTCTGGCCTTTGCATCAAAAGCATTTCGCAGCATAAAACAAACACATGATTTAACTCATCTGAGTAATAACGGTAACGAAATTTGTTTTTGCACCATCGGCGATGCATCAACCAGTGAAGGCCATTTCTGGGAAACAGTGAATGCGGCCGGTGTGCTGCAGGTTCCTTTGGCCGTTTTTGTATGGGATGATGGTTATGGCATTTCTGTTCCTAAAAAATACCAGACCACCAAGGCTTCCGTCTCAGATGCACTGAAAGGCTTTCAGAAAAAAGACGGAACAAACGGCCTTGATATTTACAAACTCAAAGGTTGGGATTACGCCGGCATGTGTGAGATTCTGGAGCCAGCTATTCAAAAAATAAGAGATACGCATACCCCGGCTGTTTTTCATGTAGAAGAAATTACGCAGCCGCAGGGGCACTCCACGTCAGGCAGTCATGAAAGATATAAAACACCCGAACGGCTGGAATGGGAAAAAGAATGGGACGGACTGAAACAAATGCGGGAATGGATACTGGCCAATGCATTGGCAGAACCCGAAGAACTGAACAGCATTGAAGACAATGCCAAACAGTTTGCAAGAGAAAGCAAACAACAGGCCTGGGAAAAATATCTTGCACCCATTAAACAAGTGGTTGCCCGGGCAACAGATGCCATAAGACCTTTAGAAGAGGCAAACCCGGCGATAAAAAAAATGGCCAATGAACTGGCTGCGTTACGGGAACCCATGCGAAGGGACATTATGAAAACCATGTCAGCAGTTCTTGATATGGTGGAAGGGAATTCTGCTGCAGAACCTCTCAGGCAGTTATACAGGTCTTTTAAAACTGAGAACACCCGTCTTTATAACACTCATTTGTATAACGAGGGGCCCAGGTCGGCCTTAAAGGTTCCGGTCATCGCTCCTTATTATACAGATGAATCTTTAGTGGTGAACGGATATGAAGTGCTGAATAAATATTTTGATGAATTATTTGCCACCAATAATAAAGTGATCGCTTTTGGCGAAGACCTTGGTCATATCGGCGATGTGAACCAGGGCTTCAGCGGCCTGCAGGAAAAACACGGCAAAGCCAGGATCTTTGATACCGGCATCCGTGAACTCACCATCATGGGACAGGGCATTGGACTGTCATTAAGAGGTTTGCGGCCCATTGCAGAAATTCAATACCTCGATTATTTATTATATGGATTGCAGCCGCTCAGTGACGATGTTTGTACCACGCATTTCCGCACAGCCGGTCAGCAGAGTTGCCCGCTGATCGTACGAACAAGGGGGCACCGTCTCGAAGGGATCTGGCACAGCGGCTCACCCATGGGCGTAGTGATCAATGCACTCCGGGGTATGTATGTATGTGTGCCACGTAACATGGTTCAGGCAGCAGGTATGTACAATACCTTATTGCAAAGCAATGATCCCGGCCTGGTGATCGAATGCTTGAATGGATATCGCCTAAAAGAAAAACTACCTGCCAACCTGATGGCGTACACCGTGCCGTTGGGCGTACCTGAAATAATAAAGGACGGAACCGATATTACGATGGTAAGCTACGGCTCTACACTTCGTATTGTATCTGAAGCCGCAGAAACCCTGGATAAGATGGGCATCAGTTGCGAAGTGGTGGATGTGCAAACCTTATTACCTTTCGATATCAATCATGTAATTGCTGGGTCGCTTAAAAAAACAAATCGTATTGTTTTCATTGATGAAGATGTGCCCGGCGGAGCCGCAGCATATATGTTCAATAAAGTGATGGAAGAACAGGGAGGGTATAAATTCCTCGATGTATCGCCCAGAACGATCACCGCTAAAGCGCACCGCCCTTCTTATGGCAGCGACGGAGATTATTTCAGTAAGCCGAATACCGAAGATATTGTTGCAGTGATCAAAGAAATGATGGCTGAATAATGAAACTTACTTTATACCAGATCGATGCATTTGCCGGTAAGCTCTTTGGTGGCAACCCGGCTGCCGTTATTCCGTTAGAAAAATGGCTGGATGAAAAACTGATGCAGCAGATCGCCATGGAAAACAATTTGTCTGAAACCGTTTTCTTTGTTCCGTCGCAAAATAAAAATGCTGATTTTGAAATCAGGTGGTTCACTCCCGAAGTAGAGATCAATCTATGCGGACATGCTACCCTGGCAAGCGCTTACGTGCTTTTCAATATGCTGGATTTCGATAAGCAGGAGATCCGCTTCAGTTCGTTAAGCGGAATTTTAAAAGTAACCAAAGAGAACGATCTGATCTGCCTCGACTTTCCTTCCTGGAAGCCCGAACGGCTGGATATTTATCCCGATGAACTTTCTGCCATGCTTGGTAATGTTGAGATTGTTGGGGTGTACAAGCATCGTGACATACTGGTTGAGTTACTCAACGAAGAGGTGGTAAAGAACTGCAGCCCCGATTTTTCATTGATGAAAAAGCATATCGACAAAATGATCGTCACAGCCCCCGGGAAGGAAGCGGATTTTGTTTCCCGTTTTTTTGCGCCCGGCGCCGGTATCGATGAAGATCCGGTAACCGGTTCAGCCCATTCACAACTCATACCTTTCTGGAGTGAGAAACTGAATAAGACTAGCCTTCATGCCCTGCAGTTGTCCAAACGGGGCGGAGAACTTTGGTGTGAACAAAAAGGAGAACGGGTGATCATGAAAGGGAAGGGGGTTTATTATATGAAAGGGGAGATCAGGTTATAGCTTATACAGGCCTACCTTTACGGTGTACAACGCCAGTGCTACTCTTGTCTTTACCCCCAGTTTTTCAAATAACGAATCCCGGTAGCTTTCCACCGTTCTTGCACTGCAGAACATTTTTTCACCGATCTCCTTATAAGTAAGTTCCGTGCAGGTATATTTAAGGAATTCTATTTCACGGTCACTCATTTTAACAGCATCATCACCTGGTTCAGCCGGGTTTGCCAGGTTATGTAAAACACGGCTGGTAGCCCAGTCGGGGTAATAAAATCCTTTTTCAACAATTGCATCAAGCGCACTTGCCAACTCGGAGGGGTGAACATTTTTATTAAGATATCCAATAGCCCCAGCCTTGATCATCCCTATGAGCGACTCATCGTTGCCCTGCATGGTAAGTACCATCACTTTTACTTCAGGATGGTTTTGTTTTAACCAAATTGCAGTCTCGAAACCATCCATCACCGGCATAGAAATATCCAGCAGAACGATGTCGGGAATATTTTTTTTCAGTTTGAATTTTTCTACAAGTTCTTTCCCGTTCTCCGATTCATACAATACTTCATAATTCCGGAACTGTTCAATGATCGAAGTGATTGCTTTTGCAATAAGCACATGATCGTCAACAATTACAATGCTGGTTGCCATATTCAATTTTGTACGGGGTTTAATTTTTCTTCCGGAATGAATAGGTTGAGCCGGGTGCCGCTGCCTTTTTCACTTTGTAAATTTAATACTCCGCCCATGAATTGTATACGACGGCGCATATTATTCAAACCGATTCCCCGGCTTTGTATGGCTCCGGGGTCAAAGCCCAGCCCGTCATCAGAAGCAATTAAATGGAGCCCGTCTCTTTCCTGTTTCAATTCGATGCAGATATTCCGACAGGCTGCATGTTTGAGGCTGTTCTGAATAAACTCCTGAACAATCCGTAAAAGAGAAATTTTTACTGCATTGTTCATACCGGCTGTTTCCCCTCGTTCAAAAGATGCCCGGCAAATACCTGTTTCATTAACCCGGTCACATTCCATTTTTAGAAGATCGGTCAATTCGCTGTGTTGAAGTTCTGTGTCGGTAAGATTTTTCGACAGTTCACGCAGCTCATCCAGCGAGTCGTTGATGATGCGGCTGATGCCTTTCAGTTTTTCCAGCAGACCCGGGTATTGATTCTCAAACTCCAGGTGTTGTGTATAGATGGAAGCGAGGGTGAGCTTTTGTGTAACACTGTCGTGTATCTCCCTGCCGATGAACTGCATGGTCTGTTGCTGTATTTCCAGCTGGGTGTTCAACAATTCAATCCGGTGTTTTTCTTCCATGATCCCTTTTTCTTTCTGGTGCAGTATTTTTCTTTTCCGGTATTGAAATATAAAAATGATGATGCCGATAATGAATATCAGCAGGATCGCATTGATGAGTATGATGAATATGGTTATTTCGGCTTTCCCCATACAAAGGATAAGGTGAACAATAAATACATCAGGTAATTCAGGATCATGGTAATGATCCAGTAATTATCGAACAGCCCGGGATGTTTTGCTGCCAGGGTATTCCACAATCCATATAATGGCAAACTCATCAGGTAAAAAATAAGCAATCCGAGGCATACCCAGAACATGCTGCTTGACCGGTATCCCAATATCTCGTTTCCTATTATGAACAGGCTGAAAAATAAAATGGTAAGCACCAGCAGTATCAGGTTACCCATCATGTAGGAGAACGAAAAAAAAGAAAAGCGTATGCTGGCCAGCAAAAAGATATTGGTGAGAAGAGACAGCAGGTATATCAGAGCGCCCGCCAGCGCCCAGTTCCGGTAGCTGCTCTTTTCAAAATATTTCCAGAACAGCCAGCAGAAAAAGAGGAATTGCAACGGGATACAGAAAAAAGTGTACAGGTTGCGGTTGAACTGGTACCACTGCAACCTGTACCCGGCAATTTCGCCGGTGATCTCTGTAACCACGATGATGGCCAGGTAAACCGGGAACCATTTCCAATAGCTATTCCTGATCTTCTTCCAGTAAATGAACCCGGTAATACAGGCAAGGGCTTCAAAAAAATTCAGCCCTATCCTGAGCTTTAAATATATATCCATAAGGTAATTATTGTCCGCCTGTTGGGAAAGTACCGCCCGATGCCGGTGGCGGCATCAATCCGCCATGGTTTACTGTATGAGTTGACTGGCCGGTTTCCCTGGGATCAGCTATTGGCGCAGGTTTTTTCCGGCCTATAAATAAACCACTTTTGTGCGCCCTGTTATTCATACGGAGCAGTTTTGAATAAGGGATCGGCTTGCACCGGTCATCACCTACTTCTTCAAAATTAAAATCAATGTTCTCCCCATTATTATAGTAAGTAGGTGTCATAAAGAGTGTATGCTTACCTGCTATGCCCGGACCAAGCTGACTCAGCGCTTCGGAGTACTTATTAAATTCTTCTCCTTCGGGATATTTGGCATAATACATCCTGATGCCAAGTTTAAATGAATCACATTTTTCAGCGCCTGCAACAGACGCTTCGATCTTTGCAATGAAGAGTTTGATCGTTTCCAGGTCAAACCATATCGATCTTGCGTCAAGTTCTCCGTTACTTCCGGTAACCTTAGACTTGCGGTTGTCATCCCGGTATGCTTCCGACATTAGAACAGCCAGGCTGTCATCAAGCAGGCCGTACATTTCTTCACTAACATCCGGTCCGGCAGCGGCTCTTGTTTCTGTTCCGCCTGTTGCAGTTGTAGCTGATTCTGTTGTTCTGCTGTTATCACATGCCATGAAAAGAGTAACGGTCAGTAACAACAGGTTTGTTGCGATCAGGATCTTTTTCATACTAGTAATTTTTTGGTTTGGGGTTGAATGATTATTTAAATGTAGAAATAAATATCGGTTGGTACTATGGTCCAAAAGGAACTGGCTCTTTTATAAGTTGCTTGCTTTTCGTATCCATATGTTTTTCTGCTACTTAGCAGAAGCTTGCCCTCAAAAGTTCCGTTGTATGCCTGGACAGATTCCGTCTTTTAACGGAGTCGCTATCCGTTTCTAAAGGTATAAAACCTGTTTGTTGACACATTGCTTTCCTTTTGGCTTCAGCCCATTTTTGTGAACAAGAATGCAGGGGTTCAGCATGCTGTTGCAGATCCCGCCTTCCACTCAATCATTTTACCAAAAACTTTTTTATGAAAAAGATGATCTCCTTACTGTTAAGCCTGTACATGAGTTTACTTTTACAGGCCCAGCCAATAAGTTTTACCAACTGCCCTACATGCACTTCTGCAGATATCGCATTGTTTGATACCATCAATACAAAATACCTGGGTGTGTCGGGTCATAATCCTTCAACACCATCTACCTATAATCTTATTGGCGACAATAAATTTGCCGGCTCAATACACGATGCGTACGGAGTTTTTTTACAGAATAACTGGTACCCGATCCGTACAAGAAAACAGATGTTCAGCGGTACTATTGTAGATTTTGGGGTAGCAAATTACGGGGATGAGAGCGACTGGAATATCCACTTATTACCCGCTAACGGGTTTACGGATTTTATTGCAGATGCTTTGTACTATAAAAAAGACAACTGGTATGCGTTTGGACCACTTGAAGATAAAGATGAGTGGAAGCTTGCTCCAAACGGACAATACACTGTTGAGGCAGAGATAACCCCTGCATCTGCCATGTTCAATAATCCCTGGTTTAATAATAATGACTCAAAGACCTACCTGGTCAATAAACGGATAGGAGTATATGGCCCTTTTGTAGCAGAAGAATCGCATGGTATGAAGCCGGAGATACATCCCTGCGAACAGATCTGGTGGAAAGAAACAGATAAGCGCACAATGATATTGCTGGTAGGCGATGCATCGAACAGGTTTGATGAAATGTCGGATTTTGAAAAATATTCCGATGTGGAAGAAGGCTACAAACCATGGGCACAGGACAGGGGACAGGAATCTGAAATGAGCATCCCATTCGAGATCGATCCAACCCGTGGGAGCCTTTATTACAGTGTACAGGCGCTGGTAGCTCATAATTTTTATTCTTCGGCAAATTATGAAGATGCCACTTCGGGAAGAAAACATACCATCACATACAGGGGGCAGTCGGTACTTACTATTGAAGAGTCTTCTGAGATCGATACGTATGTAGGCATTACCTTCCGCAATGTTTGCTTCTCAGCGGGCAAGTTGCGGGGCTATATTGTTTTACGAACAGCCATAGGCAATGGTGGTGGCGGAAAGGAAGGCTTTGTTGCCCTTCAGATAGACAAGGAGGAAGTAGGTATCAATGAAAGACCAGGTATTGTTACCGGGAATATAATCAACACAAATAATCAATGGACCACTTATGATGTTTATGATGATGGGGTTCTTTTTGGTAAGAATATCATATCGTCGGATAAAGAAGGCAAAGGCATCGTGGATGGGATGATAGATTTTAATGGAAACGGAAAAACAGACCTGTTCACTTCGGTAAACGGCAGGTGGAAGGTGTTATATGATGCCAAAGGCACCTGGCAGGAGATCAATACTTCCGGAGTTTCCCAGGCAGACCTGCGCTTTGGAGATGTGAATGGCGACGGAATTACAGATGTGTTGTATGTTAACGAAGATCGGAAAGTGCAGGTATCATACAGCGGTACAGGAAGATGGACCACCCTTACCGATGCAGGTGAACAAACACCGATGATACAGGTGGGTGACTTTAACGGCGATAACAGAACCGACATCGTTTATTTCAAATACAGGGGAATCACAAATCCCCTGAATTGGCCAACCCAGATACTTAGAAGAATTGCCGACATGTACGTGAAATTCAGCTGTACAGGTTCGTGGATAGAACTGAACAACGGGTATGAACTTAAGAAGGGAGAGTATGAAACTAATTTCCGTTTTGGAAATTTTAACGGCGATAACATCACCGATATTTTCAGGTACAATGATTATAAATTCAAAGTATACTACAATGGAAGAGGATATATACAGCAACTCTGCGATCCGCTTATAAGCAGCTTTAACCTGAATGACCTCCTTTTTGTTGATAACCTGTCAAGACCCGGGTATACAGATATCATTTATGTTAAAAGGTCAACGCATGCCTGGAAGATCTATAATGAAGGAAGAACAACTGCACCGGGACGTATCTTAAAATATAACGATCCTGCGAATGTGCATTTTGGCAACCTCAATGATGATCAGTTATGGGAACCGTTCACTAAAGACTTTGTGTCAATACGTGCCCTGCCGGAAGAAGTTACCATGAAGCCCGTTACCCAGGCCAGGATAGAACCTATGATTGTGTATAAATATGAAAAAGGTTCATTGCAGCGGGGAGAAAAGAACGGACTGCCTGTTCTTTTAATGAATGTGCATGCATTGTATCATCCGGGCAATGGGATTGCTACAAGAAGAAAAGAGAATTTCAGGGGAATAACCACTACCCGGCTTAAGTCGGATGGAAGCCGGCTGGATTTTACCAGCATGGATAATGTGATCGACGGGAAAGAAGTGATCGGAAATATTAAAAAGATCCCATTGAGCAGTGTGCGTGAAAACCGGGTTGACATTAAGTTCCCATCAATAGCCGCTGCCGATAAATTAGAGATACCTGCCTATGGCATAAGTGCGCTTAAAGGAAATTTTAAAGAAACAATTAACGGTACAGGAAGGCTTGAAGCCTGGAAGAATTTTGTTTTTGAAAATACAAATCAACCGCTAAGGAGTATGCTTGCCAGTGCACCCGGCAGTGTGGAAAAAGTGGAAACCATTAGTTGGGAACTGTTGCCTTATTATTCTTCAATAGAAGAAACCAAAGTAAGCAGCGTGGAAGTACCTGAAGTAATGAAAGAACTGAACAATATTGCTTATGGAAATAACGCAGCAAGGATAACCGGGATATTCGGGAACGGGAATGTGTTCAATATTGAATGGCAGTTTGAATTGAAGAACCTTACCACCGGCAGGGTGATACCTGTTATAAATCCTGCTTCGGTCGCATCAGCCGGTAAGTGGGCAAATAATAAGATCAGCTATACTTTCCCGGTGCAAAACGATCTGTTGCAGTTTACGGCGGCAGCTACTATAAAAGATCCTTTTGGAAACAGCACAGCAAAGCCTGTAGTATATGTCTTCTTTAACCAGCAGGTCAGGCTAACCGATGTTAAAAGCCAGGTAAGAGGCTGGCTGAACGGTTTGGAACCTTTGCTCGGAAAGCAGTACGGTAAAATGACCAGGAGGGCATACCGTATTTCAAGAGATGCCGTCATTAACCCGGCAGAAATGAAAGGGCTGCTAAAATAGCAGCAGATAAAATCAGTTTGTTAATGCTTGTTCTATTCTCTAACAATTAAAATAATACCAATGGCAGTTACAAAAACAAAATTCGTAAAACGGGGTGCATGGCGTACCCTGGAAAGCGGCTGGAATGTACAGTTTTGGGTAAGCTTCTTTGGCCCGGGAGGCGCACAGATAAAAGTGCGATATGGAGGAGGCTGGCCTTTTGGATGGGATAGCCAGAAGCAGACCCTGAATGCGGAAAATATCAAGTGGCTGAAAGTTACAGGGTCAAGTATCCTGTATGCCAGGGTGCAGGTATATGTGCAGCAGGATACGGACATAACGTATACCTATTATCCGGCTCCGTTTGATGGACTGCCGCCGGTGCAATAAGTATTATTCTGATTATTCTCCGCCGTTACATTAACTGCTCCATGTGTGAATAATTAAGGCAGACCTGTATACCATCAATCGTAAACAACCGGCCCGGTAAGCCGGCCATTAAAACATAATCAAAATGAAAAAAGATAACCAAGCCGAAAGCAAGGCGGGATGTTCCGTTGTATTGAATATTGAAACCACCGGCGATATCAATATTTATAACTGCAGTAAACCATCCGGCGATAAAGATTGCGGATGTGGGGGTGATGCCCCAACAGAACAGGAGCCAACACCCGGCCCTAAAGGAACCTGTGTGCCTGCATCAACCGGGTCAAAACCCAAACAAAGCAAACACCGCAAACTGGAAAAACTGTTTAAGAATAAACCGGTACCCAGCGTATTGGCAGCTACGTTCCTGCGGGCAAGTAAACGTTTTGCAGCTGGTAAAGAAGCAGGCAGCCAGTTTGAGTCTGTGATCTTTGAAAAATTCCGGACGCTCTCGCCCAACATGAAACGTATTTTAAAATGCAGCAACCAATCCTTTGATGCACTTCCTTCAAAATACAAAAAACTGTTTGCGGGAGGAATGAACCTTGATATCAATTCACCGGTTGATGGAAATTCACTTGCCCGTTCATTTGGCCGGGAGTTAACAGGAATAGTAAGCGGCCTGGCATTGGGAAATTCTGAAGCGCCCCTGGAAGAACGGCCTGGTAAAATGCGGTTGTATGAAGTATCGGGTGAAGTGTTTGAAAGCCAGATCCGCATATTCAAAATAAATAACCTTAGAACATACGATAACATTCCCCGCTTATCGCCCGGCGATTTTTTACCCGAAGAACTTCAGCAAACATGTACGCCCCGTACCAGCGGTGGCGAACTGGTTTGGGATTGCAGCATACAAACACCTCCTTGTGACGGGATACAGTTTGATACTGCCTGCCTGCGGGTGTTACAGATCCAGAACGGCACTTCGGTAACATTGGAAGGAGTCAACTTCTTTGATGTGAACGCAAAAGTTCATTTGCGGCTGAAACAGTCGCTTGACAGTTACACCGAAGTGGATGCATTTGTTTATGGTGATGTGGATACTGCACTCAATGAAACAATTGCTGGAACAGAAAGGATCGTTGCCGATAGCCGGGTACACGACAAAATATTCTTTACCATACCACAAACCCTAACACCGGGTATTTATGAATTCATGGTAGTGGTGCCAAACACATCAGGGTTACCCAGCTTCGGAGAAAATATTACTTCCAATGTGCAGTATCTCGAAGTGATCCCTCCTTCTACAGCAAGGTTCCAGGTGGCAACCGAACGGCTGTGGGCAAGAAAAGAAACGGCGCCACAATCATGGGGCTCTGATGAAGTAGGGATAAAAATAAATACCATGGCCATTTTCGACGACATGACCATTGAAGCGGATGCACAGGACCTGGAAAAAAAGTTTGGCGATGTGGATTCCGGCGAGACAAGGATCTGGGAAGATGTGGTATTCACTCATTCTAGACCTATTGCAGGAATGATCATGTCGGTGATCGGGTTCGAGATCGATGGTGATGAGGCTTATGAAAAACAGATCACCGACTGGACCGACATATTCATCGACATTGTTAAAGAAGAACTGAAGATCATATCAGAAATAGCAGCTGCAACCGGCGTCGGATTCAAAGAGCTGGCGAGCCTTGGTTTCTGGGGATATGTAGCTATCGCCATAGCTGTTGCAGTTACCCTGGCCATCGATCTGTTTGTGGCCTTGTGGGCACCTGCCGACCTGATCATTGAAGATAACCTGGCCTTCTCTGTAAATGACCTGGTACGACTTACCAATATAAATATTCCGGCACCGGAAGCAGATTCCGACAAAACATTGTACACCACCCCAGGGGAAATACAAGTACGGTTGATGCTGTCGGGAAAAACGCCAAACCAATACACAGAGGAAAGAGGATATATCAGTGATGATGAAGACAGCTGGTATAATATTACTTTCCGCTACACCCGTACGGCATAAGATCAATTAACCATTTAAATAGTACAAACATGATCATTAACAAAACCAGGCCCACTACCGGAATTTTAATAATTCTGCTGGGCTCATTTTTCCTGTGTACGTTCAGTAACTGTGCTCAGCAAAAGCCAAAAGACAACAATGTAAATGATGCCATCAACGTCATTAAAGAACACGCACTCAAATCAAGGCCTGCATTGCGGGGCAAGAAGATGCGGGTTAATATGGCGATCGACGGGGGCTTCAGTAATTCTGCTGATGGAGTATGTGCCTGCATACAGGTATGCGATGCCAATGGCCAGAATTGTACTGCATGCTCCTGCTCACCTGCAAATTGCGGCAGCTGTAACTAAACAGATGGCGTACACATAAAGGGGGTAAAGGATTTGTATTACTCCCTTTCATTTTATCACTCACTAAAAAAATATCTATGCCTGAAACGATCACACTATGGCCATCCACCGATCAAAACCAGTTGGCGGATACCATTGCAGAAGCAAACCGCGATAATAAACAGATCCGACTGATGCCCGGAAGGCATCTTACCAAACCGGGCATCCGTAACCGCATTCCCATCGGAAAGAACGGGCTCATCATCAAAGGCACATTAAGCACCGGAGAATTCAGCAGTATCCAGCGGCCAAATAATGCCATTGATCCCGACAGGTCGGATAGCAATCATGGCTTGTTCTTCATTCCGGCAAAACCATTGGACAAGGATTGGGCTTCAGTTACGCAATGGCGTACCCACCGTACCGTAAATGCCACTACCGGAGCCGTTACTTCTTATAAGTATGCGGTGATCCTTCGGGGTAAGATACGGATTGAAAATATCCAGGTGGATTGCAATATGGGAAACCAGGGCTTGCCGGCAGTTGTACCATCGGAAAAAATAGAACACTCTGCCATGATCGCTTTCTCTGGCCAGAAATATGCAAACAATGCATATCCCAATAAATTCATTTTTATGGGTTTTGAAAGTGTGACCATTAATAACGTAAGAACCATTCGTGGAGGTTATGCCGATGATATATGGATCAGCCGGGGATATTTCAGACCCAATATCGGCAAGGTGATCATCAACAAAGTCACGTCAAAGAACCGCGTTAATCAAAAACGGGCCACAATATCATTTTCGGGTCTTACACAAAAAGCGGAGATTACAAATTGTAACATCTACAAACTGGAAGCTGAAGAAGCCAGCTCCCGTTGGGATGAATTACCGGGCCCACCACTTTCCGCTTCCAATAAGTACAGTTTCTGGAAGTTGCGGAATGTTACATGCGAAAGATTTGACCTGGCAGCAAAAGGCAAAGCAATATTCATGGATGCTGATAAGGTAAGGTCAACAGTGGCAACAAATATTTACCAGTTAGGAGGCAAGATACAGAACAGTATATTTCATATGTTGCCGGAGCCAACAGCATTGAACCGCCTGAATGCACTTGTTTTCCGGCGGGTGAACTGGGTGTTCACGGCTTTCAGGAATGCAAAAGGAAATTTCGCAGGCCTTTCGCCCAGGCCGCAATACGGAGAAACCTGTTCAGCAACATTCATTGAGAATACGTTCAAAGTGAGCGGAAACCTGGTAACCGATGCAGAAACAGAATGGCACAGCCTGGTGGATACTGAAAACAGTCCGCTGGCCGGCAATTCGGTTGATCTCAGTTTCCGGAATTGCCGGTACGACAGCCGTTTTGGGGTGAATGATAAAACGGTAATCGCAAAATTGTTTTGCAGGGGGAAGTATAAATTCCGCAGAGCCGATTTTAACGGGATACCCGTTGATGAGGCGCTTCTTGTTAAGCCAACAGCAACGATCATTACCGTTGCAGGAACGGTATATATAACCATACCCTGACGGACAAAATAAAAGACATGTACCTGCCCATTTTATTTGTAACTTATGGTTCATTGTTAACCAAAAGATCAATCATTATGGCAATCGTAAAAGTTATCGAAGTGATCGCATCCTCATCCAAGAGTTTTGAAGATGCCGTTAAGCAAGCCGTTAAGGAAGTGAGCAAAACCGTTCGTAACATTGATTCGGTATGGATCAAAGATCAGAAAGTACATGTAAAAGACGGGAAGATCAGTTCCTGGGGCGTGGTTTGTAAAGTATCATTCCGGGTTTCGGGTAAGTAAAATGCTTCAAAACAAAACCGGCATCTTTTCAGGATGCCGGTTTTAATTTTATTTCAGGTTGTGATATACTTTTTGCACATCATCATCCTGCTCCAGGTTGTCAACCATTTTCAAAACTTCGTTCGACTGGTCTTCACTTAATTCAATTGTGTTCGAAGGTATCCAGGTAAGTTCAGCGCTTATCACTTCCACTTTCTTTTCTTCCAGTGCCTTGCTCATATTGCCGTACTCATTAAAGGGTGTGCGGATAATGATATTTCCATCGGCATCTTCACCTATTTCTTCCAGGCCATGGTCGATGAGGTCCAGTTCCAGGTCATCAACATTTAAACCGGCGCTCTTTATTTTAAATTCACTCATGTGGGTAAAACCAAATGCCACCGATCCGCTGGTGCCTAATGAACCCTGCCCCTTTGTAAAATGCATCCGCACATTGGCAACTGTTCGGGTAGGATTATCGGTTGCAGTTTCTACCAGTACGGCAATACCATGCGGTGCATAACCTTCGTACATGATCTCTTCGTAGTTACTGGTATCCTTACCCATGGCCCTTTTAATAGCTGCTTCAACCCTGTCCTTAGGCATATTACAGGCCTTGGCATTCAGGTAGCATCTTCTCAGGGCGGGGTTATTGTCCGGGTCAGGGCCGGCCGCTTTTACCGCAATGGCGATCTCCTTCCCGATACGGGTAAAATTCTTTGCCATTTTATCCCAGCGGGCAAACATGGCGCTCTTTCTAACTTCAAATATTCTTCCCATTATTGTTATTGGTTAATAGTTAATCGGGGGGCAAATTTAAGGAAAATCATTTTCTGCAAAAAAGAAAGCGGCTCCGGTTAGGGAAAGCCGCTTCTTTCATGATCAAAGGGGTTAAAATGTATAGCCAACTGAAACCTTTATCACCCGGTTGTAGGCATCGTAATTATTATTTTTGTCCAGCTTAGATAAACCGTGATCGTAGCCTGCACGCAGGTTGATGCCGTTATCAAATTGATAGCCTACTCCAGCCGATAACCCCAGGTCAACTTTATTGAACCGTTCGGTAATGCCAATGCCTTTGTTGAACAGGGAGATGCCCAGTACACCCAGTTTTGCATTCAGCGTGCTGCGAACCAGGTAAGAGACCTGGGGGCCGGCATATACATTCAATCCTTTAACCACATTTGCTTTCAGGTAAAGCGGCATATCGATATAATGCTGCTGTACCTGTGCACCTGCATTAATGCCAAGGAATTCCAGGGCATCAATCTTAAAATCACCTTTAATACGGTATCCTTTTTTTGAGTAAGCAAGGCCGGGTTCAAAAGAAAAGGTTTGCGAGAGGGGGATATTTACATAACCACCCACATGAAAACCGGTTTTACCTTTTGTTTCCAGCCAGCCGTCGGTCTTATCAACCAGGTCTTCCACGATCTGAAGATCCTGGCCCTGCCATTTGGTAAAATTGGCGCCGGCTATCAGGCCATACCTTACTTGCGCACTTGCGAAATGCATCAGCAGGATACTGATGACAGAGAGAAGAAAGATTCTTTTCATAATTGCTGCAGGGTTTTATAAACTGCTTGGCGTTCCTTCTTTAGAATAACATGCCACGATCTTTTTCTTTGCAGAAGAATTTGTTAAAGGGAAGGTTGTTTGCAAGCGGTTAACAAAAGAGGATGCTGGTTACTGGATACTGGATTCTGGATAGAGAACAGCTGGGGCAAGGTCTTTTTTATAATCATACTTTTTCCAGTGACCAGTATCTAGCATCTCGTTACGGGTATCCAGTATCCAGCATCCAGTATCATCCCGAATCCGTAAGTTTGCTCCCATAAAACCTTGCTATGAACAAAGCCGTTTACTACGCAGATTATTTACAACTGGATAAGATCACCGGGGCACAGGAGCCGGAAAGTTTTAAGGCGGGCAGAGAGCCTGCACACGATGAAATGCTCTTCATCATTATTCACCAGGCATACGAGCTTTGGTTCAAGCAGGTTTTGTTTGAAGTGAATTCGGTGATCGGAATAATGAACAAGCCGGTAGTGAATGATAATTCTCCCGAAATGCAAACGGTGGTGCACCGGTTGAAACGGGTGGTTACCATTCTGAAAGTGCTGGTGCAACAGATCGACATCATGGAAACAATGACGCCGATGGATTTCCTCGACTTCCGGGATATGTTGCGTCCGGCATCGGGTTTCCAGAGTTACCAGTTTAAAGTGCTGGAAGCAAGATTGGGACTGAAGTACGAACATCGCCACGGGCAGAATTACTACCTGTCTCAATTGAAGGAAAAAGACATTGCCATTATTAAAGATGCCGAAGATGGTAAGTCGGTACTGGAGCTGATAAATGCCTGGCTGGAACGGATGCCTTTTATCACCGAAGCGTTCTGGAAGAATTATGAGCAGGTATATGTGAACAGCCTGGCAGATGCAGAGATCGGAAATGCGGCCTCTTTTACCGAGCTGTTTAACAACACAAATGAAGAACGAAAACTATCGCCAAAAGCCTGCCGTTCAGCTTTGTTTATCATGCTGTATCACGGTTATCCCATGATGGAATTACCGTTCCAGTTGCTGGATACACTTTTAGAGATCGATAACCAGCTGGGCGCCTGGCGTTATCGCCACATCAATATGGTACAGCGCATGATCGGCAGCCGTATTGGTACGGGGGGCAGCACGGGAGCCGGTTATTTAAAAGGAGCGATGGATAAACATTATATCTTTAAAGAGATCGCCCAGCTGAACAGCTATTTAGTGGACAGAAAGAAATTGCCGGTGCTGGCGAAGGAAGTAGAGGAGAAGTTGGGGTATCATTTTTAAATAGCTATTTCTTTACCTCACCAATTGATCAATTAGTGCTATTTTCTTTTTTATAAAAAAATAAATCAAAAGTCAAGAAAGCCATATTGATCAAAGCCGGTATGCTCCAGAATAATGTAAATCTTGCTGTGCTATTTTTCAGGAAACCACTGCATAGGAAAATTATTGTACTTAGCAGCATTATCTGACCGAAAGTGATCAAAATTAATTTCTGCTTGTACTTTTTTCTTCGTAAGCTGAGAAAAAGTAGAATATGACCACATAAAGCAATTAAGATAAAAATGGAAAGCAGAATTTCTTCTTTACCTGATGAAGAGAGATTGAAACTGAGTAATGAAGGTATTAAAGACAACTCCATTAAACCTAAAGGGGCAACACCATGCCCAACGCCAACAAAGATGATGAAAGAGAAAAAGAATAAAGTCGACACTAAATAATTTATTTTTTTCATCAGAACTCACTTTAAGAAAAGCCTAACAAAGTTATATCGTACAAGAGTGCGACGCCAATGAAGTTAAATAGAATTACTCAAGCTGGGAACAGAATACTTTGTTGTATAGAGTGAGATGCTTCATACCTCAGCATGACACAGTTGATTGAGAAGTTGGTTCCAGTATCCTGCATCTTGTATCCTGTATCAGTCTCACCAGCTCGTCAGCGCCGTTCTCATCCATTTATTATTCGCCACGCATACATATAGATACTTACTGTCCCAGCATATCTCCCCGGCATTGCCTGTATCGGTGGAAGAAGCTGGCGTTTTAGCATTTCTTACCCTGAACTTATTGCCATTGATGTCGAGACTTGATACAATGCCCCCGCTCCCTGCCAGTACCATTGGTTCCCAGGAACCGGTGGCGCCATCTCCAACCTTGCGCCAGCCAAGTATATTATTTCCCGTGCCCGTTACTGAATTGAAAATAATATCACCCGTCATATCATTTGCACTCACTGCCGGCGCATTTTCTGCCAGGGATATTTTTTTATGATGATTACCACCCGGTGTTTTATCATTAAGGTATATTTCCTGTGCAAAAGGAGTGAAATAAGCGCCGCTGCTTAACACGCCCCTGCCAAAGTAGGAAGCAGGCGTATTTTGTGTAGGCAGTATCAAATTGCCGCCATAGCCGTGCGAGGTAACATTTGGATCATAGGTCTGCCAGTCGTACCAGCTTAAAAAATTATTGGTTGTGTCGTACGCATTCACTGTCCCTTTTAGTTCCCCAAGCTTTTTTAGCCATACAAAAGCATTGGTGCGTTGCATGGTTGTTTGATCTGTAACCGGGTGACTTATTTTTATCCCGGTGTTGATATCCAGCATGCCAAACCAACTGTTCATACTTAAACCCTCTCTTAAACTGCCGATATTGCCGCCAACTTTCATACAGGCATATCCCAGATAGCTGGGCGGACAATCCAGTTCTGCATAACAGTTAAGCAGTGCACCCCGCTGGTTCTTACCAAGATTATCTGCATCTAAAAGAAAACCACCACCGGCGATATAGAAACTATCAGCATGCCAGTTTTTAAGATAGGGATAAGTGATCCAGGTCTGATCGGGGACCAGGGCCCAGTCCTTCGGGCTGATATCGGGGCGGCCTAATTTAGTTTTTACACCTCGGTTATTGCTGTTATGAAGTGCATAATACACTTTGCCTGTATACTTGCATAAGCCCCGCTGCCAGGGAAGTTCGGGACTGCTGCAGCCAGCCACCTGGCAGTTAACGTAATTATTTCCAAGAAAACTATTATCAAGCCATCCGGCACCGCCACAACCTATTGCCTGGCAATCTTTAAAATTAATGATGTTGGCATCGGGCCCATAAATTACAAATCCATTGCCCCGGCAGTTGGTTACACTTACTTTATCCAATGTAGAGAGATCTGTATTAGTAGGCGGGTTGGTACCTCCATTGCCCCACATCAAAACGCCGTTTCCCTGGAAATTGGAAATGGATATGTCTTTAAGATGGGCTATGCAGTTTATTTCTATACCCACTTCATTGCTGTTGAATGTTTCTCTGCTGTACTCCTGGTGAATTTTTAATCCACTCAGGTAGATAGTAGGGATGAAAACGGTTGTTTCGGATGAGCGCAGTTTTAAACCGGATTTGTTGTTTGCAAAAATAAGACGCGTATTTGAGCCACCCCGTATGTCGGCATTGAAATCTATCCGTATCGTATCATTGAGCCGGTACGTGATGAGATCTGATTGTGAGCTTCCGAACTGCATCCATGAAATGATACCTGAATTCTTTTTGTAAAAAGCAAGGGCTGCTTCAATACCCGGCCTGTCATCTGACTTTCCATCGGCATATACATTGAACCAGTTTACGTGAAGAATACCATCGCTTATCACCCTTTTAAAACGTTTGCCTCCTGCTGCCACCACCACGGTTCCGGTATTGTCTGCACTGGTCAGATCGGTTGGATCGTAACGCCATAAACCCTCTTTACCCCGTTGCATAAGGTAATAGGGCAGCGTGGTATCAGCAAATGCCAATGTACGCAACTGCGTAATGGATTTAACGTGTACCTGGCCCTGGGGAGCGATCGTTTGAGAAAGAGCAACAGAATAATACAACAGGCATACAGCCGTGATCAGTTTTTTCATAAAATAAATTATTTAGAGCGGAATAAAAATATACACGAAATGAAAAGGAAACTAATAAATACGTCTTTTTAAGAAAAAAATGGCAATTGCGGCCGGAACAATTGCTGTATACATTGTCGGTCAGGCGATCAACAATGGCAGAGAATATCCGGCATCCAGTATCCTGCATCCTGTATCCTGCACCGGTTTTTCGTTACACAAGTTCCTTCAGCTTCTCCACCACCGCATCTACTTCTGCCCTGGTATTATGCTTGCTGAAACTGAAACGCACTGTAACCTGGTTGGGATTATTGTTGATGGCACGGATAACATGGCTGCCCTGGTCGGCGCCGCTGGTGCAGGCGCTGCCGCCACTGGCACAGATATTATTGATATCGAGATTAAAGAGGATCATCTCCGACTTTTCTGTCTTTGGAAAACTCACGCTGAGTACGGTATATAAACTTCTTCCCAATACATCACCGTTGAAGGATACGCCTTTGATATTTTTCTTCAGCTCATCCATCATGTAATACTTCAGCGTGCCGATGTGGGCACTGTCGGTTTCATAATTGGCTGTAGCCAGTTCCAGTGCTTTGGCAAAACCAACAATGCCGTACAGGTTTTCGGTACCGGCACGCATGTTTCGTTCCTGTGCCCCACCATGTACCAGTGGTTTTATTTTTACATTTTCGTTGATGTATAAAATTCCCACGCCTTTTGGTCCGTGGAACTTATGCGCAGCGCCGGTGATAAAATGAACCGGGGTGTTTCTCAGGTCGAATGGAAAATGCCCAACTGTTTGTACCGTATCGCTGTGGAAGATGGCATTATACAGTTTGCATAAATTACCCACCGCTTTCATGTCGAGAATATTGCCGATCTCGTTATTGGCATGCATCAAAGTGACCAATGTTTTTTCTTCGCTGCCGGCCAGCAATTTTTCCAGGTCATCCAGGTCAACATGTCCGTTGGGCAATAATTTTACAAAACTTACTTTAGCCAAGTCCATATTGTCGAGGTGTTCCACCGAATGCGAAACAGCGTGGTGTTCAATGGGAGAAGTAATGATGTGTTTGCAGCCCAGGTCTCTTATGGCAGCCGTGATAGCGGTATTGCTGCTTTCGGTTCCGCCGCTGGTAAAGAATATTTCAGCCGGGTGTGCATTCAGGATCTTCGCCACTGTCTTTCTCGCCGTTTCAATCGCCATACGTGTTTCCCTTCCATACGAGTAAATGGAAGAAGGGTTACCAAACT
>DAOLIP010000037.1:0-30448 GCA_035328475.1 Ferruginibacter sp. | reverse complement strand
GCTTTGGTATGAAATGGATGATGGGCTGGATGCATGACACACTGGATTATTTTAAGATGGACCCGCTGATGCGGCAGTTTCACCAGGATAAATTTTCCTTCAGCATCATGTATTATTATGATGAGAATTTCATGCTTCCCTTCAGTCATGATGAAGTGGTGCATGGCAAAAGCCCGATGGTTTATAAGATGCCGGGTGATGAATGGCAGAAATTTGCCAACCTGCGCTTGTTATATACCTACATGTTCACCCACCCGGGCGCCAAACTTTTGTTCATGGGAAATGAATTTGCACAAACTACGGAATGGAATTATAAAACGGAACTGAACTGGCCTTTGCTGCAATTCGATTGCCATAAACTGATGCAGGAATGTGTGAAAGACCTGAATCATCTCTATAAGAATGAACCCGCCCTGCATAAACTGCAATTTGATCCAAAAGGCTTTGAATGGATCGACCTGGACAATCGCCCCGAATCGGTAGTTGCTTATATGCGTAAGGCACATAACCGGAAAGACGACATACTGGTTATATTGAATATGACCCCGGTAGTACGGCACGACTGGAAATTCAGGGTAAAGGGTAAAAAGAACTGGAAAGAGGTATTTAACAGCGACAGTAAAAAGTATTGGGGAACGGGCAATGTGTTCAACCCTTCGCCCAAAGTGAAATTAGTAGATAAAAAGGCTGGTATTTATGAAATAAATCTCCATCTTCCGGCGTTAGGAGGGGTAATATTCCTGTAACCGGAATGATATTTGTGCCTTAAACCATATGAAAAACGTTATCAAACTCACTTTATTATTTTCCCCCGCTGCTTTGTTTGCACAAACGCCGGACAGTTCCAGTTACTATTTTAAAAAAGGAATTGAAGAAAAAGAAGCCAAACGATACCAGGTAGCCAGTAAGTATTTTGGGGAGGCCATTCAATTGAATCCTTCATATACTGTTGCATATATGGAGAACGGCTATGCCAATTTAGAGATGCGTAAGATTGATGAGGCCAAACAGAATTTTACACGTGCTTATGACTTAGATCCTACAAATGAAGCCGTACTGAAAGAACTGGTGGAGCTGAACTATAATTACCGTCATTTTCAAAAAGCCATCGACCTGGCGCAGAAATGTAAGAACTGTCCCAATGCCGACCGGATTGTGGCCATGTCGCATTACCAGCTGGAAGATTACCCAAAAGCAGAAAAGAAACTGCTGGCCCTGCTTGAAAAAGATCCCAACGATGCCGAACTTACTTACCTCGCCGGGAGGAATTATATGGAGATGGGAATGGAAGATAAGGCGATACCGTTTTACGAAAAAGCGGTTCAGTTAGATGAGCATCGCAGCAATTGGTTCTTTGAGCTGGGCCTGCTGTATTATAACAACAATAATTTTAAGAATGCTGTAGCGGCTTTTAATAAAGCAGCCGAAAAAGGGTTTGTACAAAGTAACGACTTTAACGAGAACCTGGGCTTTGCATATATGTACAACGGCGAATTCGAAAAAGGAGAGAAACTGCTGCTGGAAATTTATGAACGCCGCCCGGGTGATAAAGACATTCTGCGTGATATGGCCCAGGCTTATTACGACAGTAAGAAATACGATAAATCGCTGGAGATTTGTCAGAAATTATTAGAAGCAGATAAGAACGATGGAAGAGCTTTATACCAGGCAGGTATGTGTTTTCAAAGAAAAGGACAGGTGAGCCGCGGGCAACAGATGTGCGACCGGGCCATTGAGTTAGACCCCACACTGAATAAATTACGCCAGAAAAAAATGACCGCAGGATTGTAAAGAATATACCACCGCTTTTGCGATTGATGTTTAGTTTGTAGCCGGGAGGGGACTCCCGGTTTTTTTATTATAAAAATGCCCGGGTTTTATCCGGGCATTTTAATGATTAGGGTTTTCGGTATTAAAACTCTACACGATAGCTGACTGTTGGGAAGATGCCTGTTTGATTTACCTTTCTTACTTTCTGACGATCCCGGTCATAGTATGAATAGAATTCGTTTTTATGATTGGTTATGTTCTGTATATCAAACAGCAGGGTCTGGGTGATCCTTCTGCTGTTTATCTTATAAGAGAACCCGATATCGAAACGGTAGTATGGTGATCCTTTCAATGTGAAATACTGGTCTTTTGTATATACCGCTTCTCCTTTTTGTTTTGATTTTTCCACATCGATGGGAGAGTCACGCAGCGAACCACTGGCAACAATTTTTGCATTCACACCCAGCAGTTGATTTTTCTTAGGCTTCCATTCTTTACCCGCCACCAGGTTCAACTGGTAATCCCTTGCATACCTTGTATTGAATTCTTTACCACTATATGTGTTGTAGGTGGATCTGAAAACAGAGCCTGCAAAAAGAAAATAAAAATTATTGGCAAACGGTTTTTCCAGGCTCAGATCAATGCCATAGTTCTTTCCTTTGCCCTTGCTCACCAATGCAGAATCAACACTTAACAATCCATACACATCACTGGCATTAAGTATGGAGAAATAGCTTTCGTTGTCTTTTTCTACCGGAACTTTATATAGATGCTGGTAATACGCTTCCGCCTTCAAACGGATATTTCTGAAAATGATCCGATCGTATGCAAGAACAAGATGGGCAGCCCTCACCAGGTCAAGCGATTTGTTGATGTCGCTAGCATTCGTTGACGCATCGGTATTTTTAAAATAATAGGTAGACAGGTGCTCTGGTTTGCTGTGCAGTCCGCCAGAAATGGTTATTGATTGACCCGGCTTCACCTGGTACGATACAGAAGCACGGGGTTCCAGGCTCTTGCTGTCATTCAGGTCAAACATCGATGCATGCAAACCTGTATTAATGGTCCATTTGTTATTCACCCGCCATTTCCACTGGGCATAAGCCTGGTAATACATGGCATTGCCTTTTCCGCTGATGAAACTTTTCCAGGATCCATCCGTTTCATCATAGTATTCACTGTTATAATCAAATCCAAGCCGGTTTGCAATGATACCGGCCCGAAGCAGGTGCTTTGTGTTGAGTTTGTTATTGTACAGCACACTTGCCCGGTAAGCTGTATTGATGAATTTGGTTCGTACAATATCCACTTTGGAATAATTATCTGCCGGGTTCAGTGTATCGGTGCTTAAATTATACCGGTCGCCTGTAACACTGAGTATGGTCTTCAGGTATGAATTGGGCGTGATAAAATACTGGTGAGATAACCCGATCACGCCGAGTCTCCCTTTTCCGCTGTAATTCACATTCTCATTGTCCTCATCCCATTTTGTTTTATCCTTCTCCACATCACGTTCTGCCTTATTGGTACCACCAATGCCAAACAGGGAGAAGGTTCCGGCTTTTTTGGAAGGAAAATTCAATTTGAAAGAAAGGTCCTGGTATTCCGGTATCACGCCTCCATCAAGGTCAAGAAAACCTTTTAACAACGCCAGGGTGGAATAACGGTAATTGAAAAGATAGGATGCCTTGCTTTTCTTTGAGAAAGGTCCTTCTGCAGATGCTTCAATACCTAAGGCACCGATAGAAAATGCACGTTCCATCTTATCCTTGTTACCGTTGCGGAAGTTGAGGTCGAATGCACCGGATAATGCATTGCCGAATTCGGCAGGGAAAGCGCCTGTATAAAAATCGCTGTTGCCCAGCATACTGCTGCTGAGCATGCTGATGGCGCCGCCCGATGATCCTAATCCGCCAAAGTGGTTAGGGCTTGGTATTTCTATGCCTTCTAATCTCCATAATACTCCTTTGGGCGAATTGCCGCGTACTACGATGGAGTTATCCATGTCGCCATTACTGCTTACTCCGGCAAAATTTTGCGCCATCCTGCCCGGGTCAGAAACAGAAGCCGCATACCGCCTGGTATCTTCCACCGAAAACGAACGGGCGCTCACACTGGCGAATTCATTGGTGGCCTTTAGTTTGTTCTTACGAACAGAAACTTTCACTTCATCCAGTACCTTGATCTTTTCTGTCAATGCAACATTTACAAAGATCTCTTTCCCGGAACTGACCAATACTTCCGCAACGATCTTCTGCTCGTAGCCCATTAGTGTTATGAGCAGCGTTTGCCGGCCTATCGGAATATTTGTGATGGTAAAATTTCCCAGTGAATCGGTAACCGTGCCTTTGTTGATGCCGTTGATGGTTACGGTGGCTTCGGGCAAAGGTCTTTTTGACTCAGCATCAATGACTGTGCCTTTGACCGACTGGGTGAATAGGGTGTTTTGGGCTTTCAGGGTCAGGCAGGTACAGGAAAGTACCAGGGCCATAGCCCAGAATAATTTTTTGTTCATGGCGTTTAGTTTTTTTGAGTTGAATTAAGATTTCAAAACCGGTGCGAAATTATTGAAGGGGGGCGTACAGAGATGACTGCAGTGTATGAATTGTTGTGCTGGTAGGATGAAATGTACATTATGTACGGGAGAAGAACTCTTTGTGTTCTTTGCCGTTAGAAAGATGAGTAACTGCAAAGAACATAAAATCGCTGTATCAATGACCGGCATTACATATTCAGCATCTCTTTCTTTCGTTTACAACGTTCTATTGATTTTGAGTAGATATCAATATTGGCATCGTTCAGCGAAGCAATGATGGCTTTCTTATAATGTTCTATAGCTTTATCAAATTCTCCCTTCATTTCGAAGAGGATGCCAAATTCATTAAAGATCATCGGCTTGTCTACCCCCGGAACAGTAAGCGCCTGGTTCAGCAATTGTTCCAGTTCATCCAGTTTGTTTAACGTTGAAAGCGTGATGGCCAGGTTGCCGTATACCGGTGTATAATGCGGCGTAACGGCAATGCATTGGCGGTACAACTCCTCCGACTTCGTATAATCCCGGTACTGTGTTTCATAGATCCAGCCCAGGTGATTATAAGCTTTGCCATAATCCGGCGCATCGGTCAGTATCGCTTCCAGCTTTTGAATGGCTTCCGGGAAACGTTTTTCCTTGATGAGGTTATCTGCTTCAAAGAAGAGTTCGTCTAAGATGATACGGTTATAATCGCCCATGATGTGGTGTTTGAATTTGGCAAGATAATAAAGTTTTGGGATCGGTATTGAACGCTTTTATTTCTATTTTTTTTCCAGAAACACCTCCGCCATCATACACCGGGCACTGCCGCCACCAGCCGTTTCAATGGTATCCAATGGAGAGTGAATGATGCGATTATGTTTTTGCAGCATTTCAACCTGCACAGTTGTAAGTGAGCTATACGCCTGCGACGACATCGCCAATAACAATTCACCATTAACATCACTCACCTGCAGCATATTGCCGGTAAAATGATCCAGCTGATCAGAAGAAATATCGATCACCTCTTTGTTTGAGTTTTGCAAAGAAGCAATTACCTTTTTTCTTTCTTCATCATTTCGGATAGATGCAAGACAAATAACTGCATATGTATTGCCCACACACATCATCACATTGGTATGGTAAATAGCAATGCCTTTACTGTCGGCCGAAGTAAATGTTACAGCAGTATAACCCGTAAGCCGGCAGAATTCAGTTAATAAGGTTTCATCTGTTCTTGGAGAGAGGCAGGTATAAACAATTTTATTTTCCCTGTCAAGCACCATACTTCCGGTTCCTTCTAAAAAAATACCACCTGACTCATACTTGCTAAGATCAACCATTTCAGAAACGACGAATTTGTTCTTGATCGCATCCAGTACATGCGGTTTTCTTTCCTGCCTGCGGTTGGGTGCAAACATGGGATAAAGAATGATGCGGCCATCTTCATGAAAAGTTATCCAGTTATTGGGGAAGATCGAATCAGGCGTAAATGGATCAGGAGTATCATCGATCACCGTTATATCTACTTTATTATTACGAAGCAGTTCTACAAACGCATCAAATTCCTGCAGGGCTTTTTGCCGAATATCAACTCCCATGTTTTTTTGAAAACTATTGTTCACGGCCGTTTCGGCATTGAACCCAAAATTAACCGGTCGTATCATCAGCAGTTGGTGAGTGTTCTGCATATCAATGCGGTTTGGCAAAATTCATTTCGCCGGCTTTTACAGCCACCGGCAATGCATTTTCTTTTGGCGGAATGGGGCATTTATAACCCGGTGAATAAGCGCAATAGGGATTGTACGCTTTATTAAAGTCAAGTTGCAAACGATCGTTCTGTATATCCTGTTTGTAAAATTCAAGATAGCGTCCGCTGCCATAGCTCTGGTCGCCCGTGGTAAGATCGGTGAAGGGAACGAAGAGGTAATCTTTATACCGCTCTGTCTTCATCAGGTCTTTACTCTGGTAAACAAAAAGCTTCAATTCTTTGCCGGCAATGGTGAAACTGAGGTTCCCGTATTTGAAATAATGTTTGAAGGTATTGGCCGAAGTTTTCATCGTAAAACCAATCGTGTCGGTGATCTTTTCAAAACGGCAGATTACATTATAGGTCTTGCTCACCGGGTAAAAGCGGAAGTATCTTTTATCGTTCTTCTTTACTACTTCATGGGAATCCACGTATTTTTTCTGGTAGGCCTTAATGGATTCAGTATAAAAATCTTTTTGGGTAAAAGATGTTTGTGAAATAAGAAGGATAGTAAGTAAAGCGAAAAATTTATGCATACATAAAATTAAAACAGTTGAACCACATAGGAACATTGAACCTGTATGAACTACTATGTTCTCTATGTGCCTATGTGGGTCAATCTGCTAATTCATCATCAGCACATTCACACTCCGCTGCAGGATATTAAAAGCGATCTCGGCCATCAGGTTCTCTTTATCGAGTGTGGGGTTCACTTCGGTGATCTCAAAGCAGCAGATCTTGCGGTTTTGCATGAACTTGCTGATCAGGTCTTCCACTTCCCGTTCTTTTAGTCCGTTACTCACCGGGGTGCCGGTTCCTCTGGAGATGGATGCATCTAAACTATCCACATCAAAGCTTACATAGATATCGGTGCAGTCGCTTAAATAGCGCAATACTTTGCGGCAAACATTCTCGGCACCGGTGCGCCTCACTTCAGAGGTAGTGATCACTTTCATGCCGTGTTTTTCGATCAGGTGTTTTTCTTCCTTTTCAAAATCACGTAAGGATATGAACACCACGTCTTCCGGTAAAACCTTTTGCCCGGTCTTGCCCATGTGTTTCAACTGTTCCCATTGCTTGAATGTCTTCTCATCCAGGTCGTGCACTTTACATTCTTTATTATCTTCTGCAATGGAAACGGCCAGGGGCATACCATGCATATTACCCGAAGGCGTGGTGTAGGGGGTATGCAGGTCGGCATGGGCATCTATCCATATCACACCGAGTTTACTTTTTGGTTTTGCCATCTTTATCCCGGCAATGGTACCGCCCGCATTACTGTGGTCGCCGCTGATCACCACCGGGAAGAAATGCCCCTTGATGGAATCGCATACCGCCTTGCTCACCCGCTCGTACATGGTAAGTACGCCCTGCATGCGCTTGGCATAGGGCGACTGGATGGGTTCGAATAAGATCCGGTTCTCCACCTCAATTTTTTCCGACGGGAAGTGAACAAAAAAATTACTCATGAAGTCGAGGGCGGCAATTTTAATGGCTTCAATGCCCAGGCTGGCGCCACGGGTTCCGGCCCCGATCTCGGAGGGTACTTCAATCAGTTTTATATTTTTCATAAAGAAGCTTCGTTATAGCAGGTTCAAATCTACAACATTCCTTTTAAGGGATTATTGTATGCGGCCGGTCCTTTTACCCGGGTTTTGGCTATGTAAGCCATGGGAAAGGATTCCAGGCGGGTTTATGCAATATTCGCCGCTTGTCTGTCGTTACACAGGCAGGCAATCCCTGAAAACTCAACTGCTTTTACCCCCAAACCCTAAATCATGTTTGTTTGTGCTTGATTTAAATGAAAATGCCCCTGGATTGCAGGGGCATTTCTATTAAGATGGGGATTGTTTAAAACTGTTCCAGCTTGCTGAAGAAAAAGTCTCCTTCTATCTTTGCATTCTCGTTGCTGTCGCTTCCGTGAACGGCGTTTTCGCCAATGGATGCTGCATATAATTTGCGGATGGTTCCTTCTGCAGCTTCGGCCGGGTTGGTAGCGCCGATCAGTTTGCGGAAATCTTCCACGGCATTGTCTTTTTCCAGTATGGCTGCGGTAATGGGACCGCTGCTCATGAAGTCAACCAGTTCGCCGTAAAAAGGCCTGGCAGCATGTACGGCATAGAATTCTCCTGCTTTTTCCCTGCTTAGTTTGGTCATTTTCATGGCAACAATGCGAAAACCGGCGGCATTGATCATCGATAAGATAGCGCCTGTATTTCCTTTAGCTGTTGCATCAGGTTTGATCATGGTAAATGTTCTGTTGCTCATTTTTTTCTTTTTTGAGCCGCAAAGATAGGCAGTTTGTAGTTTGAGGTTTGAAGTTTTTGGCGTTTTTTAGTCAGAAAGCTGTTATAAAACCTCAAACTTCAAACTTCAAACTGGAAACTTTCAATTACATTTGCGCCGCTTTATGCAGCCACTACAAAACTTAAATAGTCAGTTAACCCAGCCCCGGAACGTGGTGATAACCATGCACCAGAAACCCGATGCGGATGCGATGGGTTCGTCGTTGGGGTTGTATCATTTTCTCATCCAGCTCGGGCATACCGTAACTGTTATTTCACCTACCAACTGGGCCTCTTTTTTAAACTGGCTGCCTGATTGTAAAAAAGTGCTCGATTATGAAGCCGTCGAATCGAAGGCTAATGCTGTCATTGATGAGGCTGACTGGATATTCTGCCTCGACTTTAATGTACTCAGCCGAACCAAGCGCATGGAAGAAAGACTGGCACAGGCAAAGGGCCAAAGGATACTGATTGATCACCACCGGGAGCCACAGGTAGAAGTATTTGCTTATGGAAACAGCGATACCGGCAAAAGTTCCACCGCCGAAATGGTATACGATTTTATCAAGGCCACGGGTTTTGAGGATAAGATTAATGAAGCAGTGGCTGAATGTTTATATGCAGGCGCTATGACCGACACGGGTTCATTTCGCTTTCCCTCTACCTCGGCCAGTGTGCACCGCATGGTGGCAGATCTTAAAGACAAAGGATTACAGCACAGCCGGGTTCATGAAGAACTGTTTGATAATTTTTTAGAGAACCGGTTCCGTTTCATCGGTCATGTATTGATGAACCGGATGGAGGTTTTTTACGAATATAATACGGCGCTGATCGCCATACCGCAGGCCGATCTTATCAAGTTCAATATCCGGACCGGTGATACCGAAGGGCTGGTGAATTACCCGCTGAGCATACAGGGCATCAAGCTGGCGGCCATCATCATCGACCGGGGAGAAGAACGAAAGAGCAGTTTCCGGAGCAAAGGAGGGTTTGATGTGAACAGCTTCGCCCGGAAATATTTCAATGGTGGCGGACATTTTAATGCAGCGGGAGGATTTAATAAAGAGCCTTTGGATGAAGTGGTGGCAAAGTTCAAGGCAGCCATGAAAGAAAATGCAGATCAATTAAGCAGTTATCAATTTTAAAAATAAAAAAACAATGAAACAATTCTTTTACCTGGTTTTTTGTGTGCTGGCATTGGCCGCCTGCACCGGTGGTTTTAAAAAAGGCGACAAAGGCCTGGAATATAAACTCATTGCCAACGGCAGTGGAAACAAGGTCAGCTACGGCGATTTCATACAATTGCATATCAAGCAGGTGTATAATGGTGCAAAAGACACGGTGTTGTACGACAGTCATGAATTCATGCCCCGTATCCAGGTGTTTGATTCGGTGAATACCCCGCTTGAATATTTTAAAGTGATGCGCAATCTCCGTATCGGCGACAGTGTAGTGATACGCATACTTGCAGATACGGTTTTGAAACGTCTTGGTGAACAGGCTCCTCCATTCATGAAGAAGGGTAAATACATGTACACGCATGTTACGCTGATCAATATTTTTAAAACAAGAGAGCAGGCCGACAGCGCCAATAATGCCGAAAAGATGATCATGAAACCAAACCTCTTTAAAAAACAGATGGAGGAATTTGAAAAAGAACTGGTAAAGAACAGTAAAGACCAACTGGCAAAGGATGACAAGATCATTGCGGAATACCTCGCTAAGAACAATATTAAAGCACAACGAACAAAACTGGGTACTTATGTTGCCATACAAAATGAAGGTACCGGCGATAAAATAAATTTCAACAGCGTGGTTTTTGTAAATTATACCGGTAAAACCCTGGACAGTTCTGTGGTGTTTGATTCAAATGTAGACCCGGCATTTCAGCACGTAACGCCTTATGAAGTGAAGATTTGGGAAGTGGGTGGACCAACCAGTGTGATCATTGGCTGGATCGATGCCTTGCAACAGCTTAAGAATGGTTCAAAAGCAACCATATATATTCCTTCGGCCCTGGCTTACGGACCGCAGGGTAACGGCGACAAAATCAAACCCAATGCAAACCTGATCTTTGATATTGAAGTAAAAGATGCAATGGGAGAAGAAGCCTATAATGCTAAACAAAAGCAATTACAGGACGAATCAATGCGCAAAATGCAGGAGATGGAAAAGGCCCGTGTGGACAGCATCCAGAAAGCAACGAAGAAATAAAAAGAAAAATATTTTTTAAAGCGGCCTGGTAACTCAGGTCGCTTTTTTATATGCACTAAAAAGAGCAATGGCTTCCTTTGCTTCCTTCACATCATGCACACGCAATATGGAGGCGCCGTGCAACAAGGCAATGGTATTTAAAACAGTAGTACCATTCAATGCTGCTGCAGCCGATACGCCCAGGGTTTTGTAAATGCTGCTTTTTCGGGAAAGACCCGCAAGCATGGGCCTGTTCAACACAGAAAACAACTCCAGTTTTTTCAGCAGTTGAAAATTATGGCTGATGGTTTTACCAAAACCAAACCCGGGGTCTATAATAATATCTTTGATACCCAGCCGGGTGCACTCATCAATTTTTGCGATAAAAAAATCAAGCACTTCTTTTACCACATCATCATACACTGCATCCTGTTGCATGGTTTCAGGAGTTCCTTTCATGTGCATACATATATAAGGAACTTGGAGCCGGGCAACGGTTGGCAACATATTCCTGTCCAGGTTTCCGGCGCTGATATCATTCACGATGCAGGCACCAGCATCTACGGCTGCAATGGCAACAGGGCTGTTGTAGGTATCAACAGAAATGACCGCATCGGGGTTTTTCTCAAGTATTGCCCTGATAACGGGAACAACCCTTGCTGTTTCTTCTTCAATAGAAACGGGTTTGCTTCCCGGACGGGTACTTAACCCGCCAACATCCAGTATAACTGCTCCGGCAGCGATCATATTTCCGGCAAGCGAAACGATCCCTTTTATACCGGTATTTAAATGGCCTTCATAAAATGAATCGGGTGTGGCATTGATGATGCCCATCACCAGCGCTTCATCCATGTTCAGTAACCTTCCCCTGCAGTTTATGCTGTACATCCGTATTTTCAGTTATTTTTGAACTATTATCGCACTAAGTTACAAATGCGCATTGAGAAATGAATACAAACCAGCAATACGATAAAGCCATTGAATCCTGCAAAGAGATATTTCTGAAGAAGACCAAAGATTACGGAACCTCGTGGCGGGTATACCGCACCATTTCGGTAGCCGACCAGATCTACATAAAAGCAAAACGCATCCGCACCATACAGGAAACGGGAACCCAGAAGATAGGGGATGATATCATGAGCGAATTCAAAGGCATCCTTAATTACGGCATCATAGGTTTGATACAACTGGATATTAAAGACGATGAAGCGGAAGAACTGCCTGTTGAAACCGTGGAGAAGCTGTACATCGAAAAGGCAGGCATCGCAAAAAAATTAATGGAAGATAAGAACCACGATTACGGCGAAGCATGGCGGGAAATGAGCCAGCAAAGTTTTGTAGACCTGGTGCTTGCAAAGATCCTGCGCATCAAACAGATACTGCTTAACAAAGGGAAGACGATCATCAGCGAAGGCATAGATGCTAATTTTTACGACATCATCAATTATGCGGCTTTCGGACTGATTCTGATTGATGAAAAAATTCATGATTCATAGCAAAAGACTTTTACTTTATGAAAATCGTGGTAAACATCTCAAGGGTTTTGGTAGGATGCCTCTTTATCTTTTCCGGCCTGGTTAAAGCCATCGACCCGTTGGGGCTGGCGTATAAGATGCAGGAGTTCTTTGAAGTATGGGCCGCTGGCGGTTTTCTCCCGCATGTAATGGACTGGCTGCACGTACATGCGTTATGGTTCTCGCTGCTTATGATCACCCTGGAAGTGGTACTGGGTGTAGCCCTGCTGCTTGGCTGGCGTACAAAAACGGTTTCCTTTCTTTTGTTATTGCTGATGCTGTTCTTCACTTTTCTCACCAGCTATGTGTTGTTCAGCGGCAAGATCAGGGCCTGTGGCTGCTTCGGCGATTGCATTCCGCTTACACCTATTCAGACCTTTACAAAAGATATCATTCTTTCGGTGCTGGTACTGATCATCCTATTCGGTACAAAATACATCAAGCCCTTTCTGCCAGGCAAAGTAAATGCAGTATTGTTCACTCTTTCTTTGCTGGCTGTGCTGGGTTTGCAATGGTATGTGTTGCATCACCTGCCGGTTAAAGATTGTCTTCCGTTTAAAGCAGGCAATAATATCCTTGAGTTGCGTAAAATGCCCAGAGATGCCGTACCCGATAAATACGATTATGTTTTTGTATACAAAAAGAACGGAGAAGCAAAAGAATTTAAAGTGAGTGCACTGCCGGATAGTAGTTGGGAATTTGCAGAACGTAAGCAGATATTGTTAGAAAAAGGGAAAAATAATATTCCCCTGATCAATGATTTTATTTTCACTACGGCAAGTGGCAACGATACTACGGAAGCTGTGCTGGGCCAGCCCGGCGAATATTATATACTTTTTGTAAAAGAATTCAACGGGGATAAGGATACCTGGTATGGGGATTTTATGAAATTCTCGGCTGCCACACAATTGCCTGTTTATATGGTAACAGGCGACAGAAAGAAAGCCAATGAGATATTTGCCAAACTGGGAGTAGTTGGGTTTCCTGTCTTCACCTGTGATGTTACGGCCATTAAAACAGCTGCCAGGGTTACCCCAACCTTATACCTTATGAACGGGCCGGTGATAAAGAACAAATGGAGTTGGGAGGATGCAAAGACGATTGTAAAATAAACACAACACAAACGGTACATTGAGCTACCTGCTAAAAAAAATAGGTTATTCTGTATTGGTGCTGCTGGGTGTAGTGGTGCTGGTGTTTGTTATGTTCCAGGGATTTGGCGATCCGGCACGTATGATCGTGGGACAAACGGGCGATAAGAAAACAATGGATAATATCCGAAGCGATCTTTATCTCGATCAACCAAAATGGAAACAGTTTGTTCTTTACCTCAATGATGTTTCACCGGTTTGCGTACACAGCCCGGCCGATATTGATAAAAAAGAACTGAAAGGTTTTTTTGCCGGTGGAAAAACGAAATTCGGGATAAAAATTCCTTACCTGCGTAAAAGTTATCAAACCAAAAAAGAAGTTGGACAGGTATTGCTGGAAGCGTTGCCGGGTACCTTGATCCTTGCTTTTGCCGCCATGCTGTTTGCCAGTATCACCGGCATATTACTGGGTGTTTTGGCCGCTGTTAAAAAAGGAACCTGGATGGATAGCACGGCTGTGTTTTCAAGTATTGCCGGTATATCTGCGCCCTCATTTTTCATGGCCATCATCGTTGCCTTTTTATTTGGCGTAGTGCTTCATTCCTATACCGGGCTTAATTTAACCGGTAGCTGGTACGAGATCGATGAAGTAACGGGCGCTAAATACCTCAGCCTGCAAAATCTTATTCTCCCGGCATTTACTTTGGGCATCCGCCCGCTCGCCATCATTACACAACTCACCCGCAGTTCCATGCTGGATGTGCTGAGCCAGGATTATATCCGCACGGCTTATGCAAAAGGATTACCTAAACGAAGGATC
This sequence comes from Ferruginibacter sp., assembly GCA_035328475.1. Taxonomy (GTDB): domain Bacteria; phylum Bacteroidota; class Bacteroidia; order Chitinophagales; family Chitinophagaceae; genus Ferruginibacter. Next base: position 16,513 of record DAOLIP010000037.1, on the reverse strand, counting down.
ATCTTCCGTCATGCCTTACGCAATGCACTCAACCCGGTGATCACGGCGGTTACCGGCTGGTTTGCCGAACTGCTTGCAGGCGCCTTCTTCATCGAATACATATTTGGGTGGAAGGGCATCGGTAAAATAACCGTTGATGCACTGGAAAAACTGGATTATCCTGTTGTAATGGGATCTGTGTTGCTCAGTGCATGCATTTTTATCCTCATCAATTTCTTCGCCGATATTCTGTACCGGCTTGTTGATCCAAGAATAAAATCGGCATAACAAACTCATCAGTTTTCAACCATTCCACCGTCGATCCATTTTTTTACGGTGGCTATTTCTGCATCCGAAAGTTTTGGATTACGCATGGGCATAAAGCCTCTTTCGCCCGGGTTTTTTTGTATGCGTTCTAACATAGCAGCACCGGATTTAGAAGCAGAAGCAAAGGTTTCAAAATTTGCTTTATTGCCACCCTTGGACGGGAAATGACAGGGAGAACATTTCGCCTGTAGAAGAGGCAGCACTTCCGCAGTATAAGAAGTTACTTTTGGTTTTGGCGCTTCCGTTGTACTTGCGGTAGGATTTGTTTTCTTGGAACAGGATACAAAAACAATAAGGGTTACCAGGATAGCTGCTGCAAATAAATGTTTCATGCTGTTGATTTTTAAGTTTATGGTTCTAAACTAATGAAAATACCAAAACGGCCATTGCTTTTTTTATAAATGGCCAAAGAGGTGTTTATGCTGTTAACAAACGCTTTTTATCCGTTAACATATTCTTTGTAAACAGGCGGGGTAATAAACCATCTTAAGGTCATTATTAACTTTTAAAAATTACAACTATGAAAAAGATCTTTACACTTGTATCCTCATTATTACTGGTAACTGCTGCATTTGCACAGTACGATCAGAAGGGCGACTGGAACAACAAAGACAGGGATGATGCCTATAACGGTGGTGGAAAAGGACCTGATGACAGGTTTGATAAGCACGACCGGAACAATGACCGGCGAATGACGTACTACTTTACCGCCCGGGAAAAAGATATGCAGATCGCCCAGATCAACCGCAACTACGATTACAAGATCCGGTCGGTTCAAAACAGGTACTTTATGAACTGGCATGAAAAAAAACGCCAGGTAAAGCAACTGGAATATCAAAGGGATTGTGAAATAAAAGAAGTGATGGACAAATTCTACAGTAAACGAAACCTGTTTACCAATCCACGACGCAGGGGTTATGATAAGTGGTAAGACCCGGTTACAATAACGGGGGTTATTAATACCAGCAAAAAAGAGAGGCTGCGGAATTCCGCAGCCTTCTCCTTTTATATATCTGGTCTCTGTTATCCGGCAAAACAGTACGCACATTTGTGCTCCTGTGCACGGCCAATGGCCCATACACCCGAAGGTACTAACTGCACGCCGGGTAATATCCCCGATAGCCAATCCTTGGTTACTTCTTCGTGTTTCATACCCATCTTCTGAGCAGCCACAGCGCTGTAAACAGTAATCGCCATATTACATACACAAAACATAGCGCCACTGTCCTGTAGTTCATTAATACCGATAGGTACAGGGCCAACACCGGGAACACTATATCCCGGATCTGGTTTCCAGAAACGGTTGCGCAGGGCCGGGGCGCCGGTTGTATCGTCTTTGATATTAAACATTTCACCGAATTTGTATTTTGCCCAAAGCCTGTCTTCCATAGCAAAGGGAATAGCGCTGTGCCGCCAAACGGTTACTACATTGCTTTCTTTTTCGGGAGTACCTGTAGCAAGATTCGTGAGCATAAAAACCCGGGCCCATGCAAAGGGCATCATCAGTTCATTACCCTGGTGTGGTTCGGGAACATCGTATACGATCCGGTGTTTACCGTTGATCTTATTGAACCATTCGTCTGCATCCGACTGAATTGCTGAAGCGGGTAATGTTCCGGCCTTTGCCAGCGAAGAAGTGCCCAATGCAGAAAGACCCAATGCAGCAGCGCCTGTAGCGATCGTTCCCAGGAATTTCCGGCGGGGAGAAATTGACTCATTTTTTCTGTTCATTTTCTAAGGAGTTTAGTTTGAAGAATAAGAAGCGGAAGTTAACGGGACAGTTAATCTACAAACAAGAATTGTCATTTGCAAGCTATGGAATTAAAATAGATATGCACAGCCATTGCTGAAAAACAGGTTGTGCTTTTCCGGGGCTCTGCCTTCTAACCGGCATTGCGTATATTTGCAACTTAAATTTCAAGCTATATGAAAGAAGTGTATATCATTTCTGCAGTTCGTACCCCCATTGGAAGTTTTGGAGGTTCTTTAAAAGACCTTACTGCTACCCAACTGGGAGCCATTGCCATAAAAGGCGCATTAAAAAAAGCAGGAGTTGCCCCTGAACTGGTGCAGGAAGTACTGATGGGAGCCGTAGTGCAGGCAAACCTGGGACAGGCGCCTGCCCACCAGGCCGCTAAATTTGCCGGCTTACCCGATAGTGTATGCAGCACTACCATAAATAAAGTTTGCGCCAGCGCCATGAAAGCTCTTATGCAGGGCGCCCAAAGTATCATGCTGGGCGATGCCGATGTAGTGATAGCCGGGGGGATGGAGAGTATGAGCAACGCACCTTTTTATGCCGATAGTTTACGCTGGGGCAATAAATATGGAAATGCACAGTTAATAGACGGTCTTGCAAAAGACGGGCTCACCGATGCATACGATGGCAAGGCAATGGGCAATGCCGCTGAGCTTTGTGCTTCTGCCTGCGGCATCAGCCGGGAAGACCAGGATGCCTTTGCCATTGAAAGTTATAAGCGGAGCCAGGCGGCTATTGAAGCAGGCAGGTTTGATGAAGAGATCGTACCGGTTGAGATACCGCAGAAAAAAGGGGAACCAACCTTTTTTGCAAAAGACGAAGAACCGTATAAAGTGAAGTTTGATAAAGTGGCAACCTTGAAAGGAGCTTTTCAAAAAGACGGAACCGTAACAGCTGCCAATGCATCTACCATGAACGACGGCGCTGCCGCACTGGTATTGATGAGCAAAGAAAAAGCAACAGAACTGGGTTTAAAACCCATCGCTAAAATTGTATCTTATGCGGATGTTACCCAGGAGCCGGTTTGGTTTACCACGGCGCCTTCGCTGGCTGTGCCAAAAGCTGTTGCCAAAGCAGGTTTGAAAATGGAAGATATTGCTTACTGGGAACTGAATGAAGCATTTTCGGTAGTAGGAATAGAGAACAGCCGCCGGATGAAATTAGACCCGGCGAAAGTGAATGTAAATGGGGGCGCTGTTTCATTAGGCCACCCGTTGGGTTGCAGCGGAGCCAGGATCATTGTAACGCTGATCAACGTATTGAAGCAAAATAAAGCAAAGTATGGTGCAGCAGGTATTTGTCATGGTGGAGGAGGAGCAAGCGCCATGGTAATAGAGAATATTCAATAAAGGAAATATACCAACAATGGAATCAGAATACGTAATAAAGAAGGCAACGCTTAATGATGTTGATTTTATAGCCGATGTGATCATCGGCGCCGAAAAAAGCCTGACCGACAACCTCGGCCTCGCCAACTTCTTTGAATTATCGGAAGAAGAAGTGAAAAAGCTCATTATTGCCATGCTGGAGGAAGAAGTGGACGGCTGCGATTTTTCAATAAGCAGTTTCTTTATTGCCTGGTACGGCGATAAGCCCGTGGGCGCATTGGGCGGATGGGTGGAAGGCTATTACGATGGCATGTCATCCAACCTGCTTAAGTCGAACCTGATCGCTTATGTTTTTCCAAAAGAAAGCCTTGTTAAAGCACAGGCCAAAATGGAAATGATAAAAGAGATGCTGCATATAGAAAGGCCAATGGGAACTTACCAGTTGGAATATGTTTATGTGGATAATGATCACCGGGGTAAGCGCATCACCCAGCAACTGATGGATGTTCACCTGGCTTATGCAAAGCAACTGGATCCAAATGCCTGCCGGGCGCAATTGTCCTGCTTTGAGAATAACGAATCGATCATCAAAGCACACGAAAGAAACGGGTATGTTCGCATGAAAAGATATGTTTGCGATAACGAAGAAATACTCAACTATCTTCCCTTTAATGTAAAAGTGTTGCTGGAGAAGCAATTCTGATCCCGATATTTTTTAAATTGTGCCGTCCGCCATAAGGTGGACGGTTTTTTATGCCATACAAAATTAAAATATGCTGCATCAGCTCTCACGAAGAGGCAAGACTTGCCATCCGGCATGGTGCAGATGCATTAGGCCTTGTTGGCAGGATGCCGAGCGGACCGGGACCGATTGCCGATGAGCTGATCGCTTCCATTGCAAAGACCATTCACCCGCCTGTTGCATCCTTTCTTCTTACCAGTGAACAGACTGCAAAAGATATCATTGCTCATGTGAACCGGGTTCATACCAATACGGTGCAGATAGTGGATGAACTGGCTGAAGGAAGTTATGACGAAATAAGAGAAGCATTACCTCATCTTAAAATTGTGCAGGTCATTCATGTAACCGGCGAAGAAAGCATCGGCCAGGCATTGCAGGTTCATAAGCATGTGGATGCTGTTTTACTCGACAGCGGAAATCCCAAAGCGGCTGTAAAAACATTAGGCGGTACAGGCAATACACATAACTGGAATATCAGCCGGGATCTTGTTAAAGAAGTGAATGTTCCTGTTTTTCTTGCCGGCGGACTTCATGCCGGAAATGTGCAGGAAGCTGTTAACACTGTACGACCTTATGGCGTGGATATATGCAGCGGCGTTAGAAGCAATGGCAAACTTGATATACAGAAATTGGATGCTTTCATCAGCGCCGTTAAAACCCTTTGAACAGGATTTGTTCATCTGCCCCTGATAGGATAAATTTGCAGCCTCATAAACATAACAACAGAAATGCGACAAATAGCCTTTAGAGAAGCACTCCGGGAAGCCATGCAGGAAGAAATGAGAAGAGACGAGCGGGTTTTTTTGATGGGAGAGGAAGTAGCCGAGTACAATGGCGCTTATAAAGTAAGCCAGGGAATGCTTGATGAGTTTGGTGAGAAAAGGGTTATTGATACCCCCATCGCCGAACTTGGTTTTGCAGCTATTGCTGTTGGTGCTGCTCAAAACGGCTTGCGCCCCATCGTGGAATTCATGACCTGGAATTTTGCCGTACTGCCTTTAGATCAAATTTTAAATACCGCTTCTAAAATGCTGGCAATGAGTGGTGGGCAGGTTGGTTGTCCGATTGTTTTCAGGGGAGCCAATGGTAGTGCCGGACAGTTGGGTGCCCAGCATTCAACCGCTTTTGAATCGCTTTATGCAAACATTCCCGGCTTAAAAGTTATTTCGGTTTCCAATCCATACGATGCAAAAGGGTTATTAAAAAGCGCCATCCGTGACGATGATCCGGTGATGTTCATGGAGAGTGAAGTGATGTATGGCGATAAAGGCGAAGTGCCCGAAGCGGAATACCTGCTTCCAATAGGAAAAGCGTTCATTAAAAGAGCCGGGAAAGACGTGACCATCGTTTCGTTCAATAAAATGATGAAGATAGCCCTGGCTGCAGCCGAAGAACTGGCCAAAGAAGGTATTGAAGCCGAAGTGATAGACCTGGCAACCATCCGCCCGCTGGATTGGTTTACCATCCTGGAAAGTGTAAAGAAAACAAACCGCCTGGTTATTGTGGAAGAACAGTGGCCATTTGCCTCTGTATCTTCCGAGATCAGCTACCGCATACAAAAAGAAGGATTCGATTACCTGGATGCTCCCATCCGCCGGATAACTTCTGCAGATGCACCCATGCATTATGCACCCAACCTGGTTGCCGCTTATCTGCCCGATGTACCAAGAACGGTGAGGCTGGTGAAGGAAGTGATGTATTTGAAGAAATAATTAAGAATTAAAAATTAATAATTAACAATTCCCTTGACCAACTGGTTCTTAGCAGATCCTGAAAGGGCATTCAAGACTAAAAAATTTTTAATTTTTTAATTTTCAATTTTTAATTTCTCTCAATGCCTTACCGCTCTCTTGAAGATTGTTTACTCGACCTGGAAAAGAACGGCCAGCTCATACGTATTAAAGAAGAAGTTGACCCCTGCCTGGAAATGGCTGCCATTCACCTGCGGGTACATGAAGCAGGAGGACCGGCATTGCTTTTTGAAAATGTAAAGGGTAGTAAGTTCCGGGCAGCGTCTAATATTTTCGGAACACTCGAAAGGAGTGAATTCATTTTCAGAGATACATTGAAGATTGTTCAGCAGCTGATCGAACTGAAGAACGATCCGGTAAAAGCCATTAAAAGTCCCATCAAAAATTTTAATACAGGTATAGCTGCGCTAAAAGCACTGCCCAAAAAAGATCCGGCAGCCAAACCGGTATTGTATAAAGAGGTTAAAATTTCGGATATACCTCAAATTCATCACTGGCCCATGGACGGCGGTGCCTTTGTAACCCTGCCGCAGGTATACACAGAAGATATGGATAAGCCCGGCATCATGCATGCCAACCTGGGCATGTACCGCATCCAGTTATCGGGCAATGCATATAATATGAATGAAGAAGTGGGCCTGCATTACCAGTTACACCGGGGCATTGGGGTGCATCAAAGCAAAGCGAACAAAAAGGGGTTGCCGTTGAAAGTAAGTGTATTTATCGGTGGGCCTCCATCGCATAGCGTAGCAGCCGTAATGCCTTTACCCGAAGGCATCAGTGAAATGACCTTCGCCGGTGTACTGGGAGCCAGACGATTCCGGTATACATACCAGGATGGGTTTTGCATCAGCACCGATGCAGATTTTGTTATCACCGGCGAAGTATATCCAAATGAGAATAAACCGGAAGGCCCATTTGGTGATCACCTCGGTTATTACAGCCTGAAGCATGATTTCCCTTTGATGAAAGTGCATAAAGTATATGCAAAGAAAAATGCCATCTGGCCATTTACGGTAGTAGGGCGTCCGCCGCAGGAAGATACCAGCTTTGGTCAGCTCATCCATAAAATAACGGGTAAGGCCCTGCAGCAGGAGATACCCGGCTTAAAAGAAGTGCATGCGGTGGATGCCGCCGGCGTTCATCCGTTGTTACTGGCCATCGGCAGCGAACGGTATACGCCGTATCTGCAAACCAAACAGCCGGCTGAAATACTAACCATTGCCAATCATATCCTGGGTACCGGGCAATTAAGTCTTGCCAAGTTTCTGTTCATCACCGCCGACGATGAGAATAAACTCACCACAAATAATATTGAAGAGTATTTCCGGTTTATTTTAAAACGGATCGATCTGCAAAGAGACATTCATTTTTATACCAACACTACCATTGATACGCTTGATTATTCAGGCACGGATCTTAACAGCGGCAGCAAAGTGGTACTGGCTGCCTATGGGCCGGCCATAAGAGAGCTGGATACGGAAGTGCCTGCTGCATTAAAAGATCTTCAGTCGTTTGAAAATGCAAGGCTGGTCATTCCGGGAGTGGTTGCTTTGCAAACAAAGGCATTCACTACCTATGAAACGGCTGCTGTTGAAATGCAAATGCTCAATACACAATGTTCAATGTACAATGATCAGTTGAAAGGCATTCCGTTGATCGTAATCTGCGATGATGCGGATTTTGTAAGTAAACAACTTGGTAATTTTCTATGGGCAACTTTCACCCGCTGCAATCCTTCGCATGATATGTACGGCATCAACAGTTTTACCGAAAAGAAACACTGGGGTTGTAATGGTCCGTTGGTGATCGATGCAAGAATAAAGCCTCATCATGCGCCTCCGGTGCAAAAGGATGCAGCTGTTGAAAAAAGCATCGACCGGCTTTTTGAAAAGGGTGGAAGTCTTTACACCCTTAAATAGATATTTTATCAGGGTGCTGTTTTCTTCTTTATCACTACCTGCTCGTTCAGCTTATCAAACATTTTTTTATGAAACTCCCTGAAGTCGGGATAGCTGCCGGCAGGATAAAAGGTCCGTTTGAATTCAACCGTTATGCGGATGTTGAGCAGGTTACCTTCGGCAGTTACGGTACGGGTAAATACGATTCCCTTGTCTTCTGTTACCATTGAAAGGCTTTCAGGCAGTCCGTCGAAGACATAATCGGCGGGTATGGTGAAATTTCCAAACAGGCTGTAATCCTGCAGAAAACCAAAATCAACATCAGAAGACCGTTCTTCGGCGATAAACCAATTCTTATCCAGGTCGGAAAAAAGATTCACCGTAAAGTAGCGGTAATTGCCCGAACTGTTCAGGGCAGTGCTGAACTTTATCTTTTGTTCCAGCGGCAATGAATCAGCCTCCAGGTTATTGATGGTCAACTCTTCCACTTTCACAGAAGGGTAGGGAGACAGGAAATAATCTTCCTTGAATTTTGCCTGGTTCTTTGTGTATTCTTCGCAACGCTGAACCCGGGCATAGTGGTAACAGTTTACCAGGCAGTTACCCTTCATGTTCCCATCGGTGTCTATTTCTCCCTGCACGGCTGCCATTATTTTATAGTGGTATTTGCCGGAGAGTATTTCCTTCCACCTTCCGTTCTCGCCCTCCACGATGAATCCGTTTGTGTTCACCACATCACCCGGAACCATTTTATAATTAATGAAACGGTTACTGGCATCCAGAATAAAGAATTTATCCTGGACAGGCACATACGCCATCATTACATTGAACTGGGATGGGTCAGGATTGGATGTCACCACCATCCCGTTATCCCTTGTGCTGAACAGGATGGGAGCCGATTTAAAGCCAGCCCCATTCAATATCCTTATAAGCAGGAGGTTGATGTCGGCCTTATTACCGGTCTTCGATTCCCAGGCCTTTACGATCCCGTTCTCGGCATAGATCCCGCCGTTTTCGTTCCAGGTAACCTCTTTCCTGACCTTCTCAAAAATGAATTTCATTTTCTGTTCTTCGTCCCTGATCTGCGATGCCTGATCTACAATGGTGGAAGCCGCATTGATATTCCGTTCAAGTTGTTTTCCGAAACTCTCATCCTCGTTCAGCGATTTCACCACGTGACTCCATTTGTTGCGGATATCGATCACCCGCTCACCCAGGTCTATCTGTGATGGCTGAAACTCCACTCGCTGCATATAATCTTTAGGCGATCCCATAAAAGGTTCTTCCTTTATACCCCGGAGGTTCTGCATAATATAATTGCGCCGGAGTACTTTGCCTACCATCGTTCCTTCGGTAATTGATATGATCTCATCCAGTACTTCTTCCTTTATGTCCAGTTTATCCACTACGTTACGCTGGTCGCTGAAACGGAACAACTGCGGCACCTTGATCTGGTATTCACTGTACCTCACCGGTATATTGTCCTGGAAGATCCAGTCGAGGATATCCAGCCGGGGACTTTCAAGCGTATAGCTGTATTCGATAACGCTGCCCACTTTCACATCCGGGAATGCAATGATGAGCGCCGAAAAACTGGGACTGAGCCGTTTGGTATAGATGGACGACTTTTTCACTTCTGTTGTCAGCACCTTGCCCGACGGATCGAGGTTATAGGTATTCGCATTCACTTTGATGATGCGTTCTTCGTTATTGCGGGTGTAAAAAGGTATGCTGATATCTGCTTCGGAAATGCCTTTTTCCTTCAGGATCTTGATCCGTATCCGTGCATCAAATACGGTCTTAAAAAGGCTGAACCCGATCTCTCCTTTGTCGTAATGAATACTTCCATAGTCGATCAGTTTCACAGCGCTGGCGCCTTTGTCAAAATCACAATCGGTCATCTCCAGGTCGGCCTTATCTACTTTGCCAAAACCGGGCAGGCCTTTTTGAGCCGGGGCCACACATGCAAATAAAATGATAAAAGCAAGGGATAAAGCAGGCGTTTTCATACCAGTTGTTTCAGCTAATATAATAAAAAGGATTTTTGATAGCATGGTTAATTGTATTTTTAAGCAATAATTTTTTTGAATGAAATCTTTCTGCCTGGCCTTGTTGCTGATGTGTGTGCATTCGCTGCAGGCACAACAACCCAATCCTTTAAAAAGCAATGCAGATGACAATACCCTGTTGTGGGAAGTAAGCGGCAACGGGCTTACCACCACCAGTTATTTGTTTGGTACGTTTCATTTGCTGTGTAAAGACGATATCCGGTTCAGCAATGCATTGAAACGATCGATTGGCAATGCATCGGTGGTTTATATGGAACTGGATATGGATGACCCTGCCACATTGCTCGGCGGACTGAGTATGATGAGCATGAAGAACGGGAAAAAACTGAAAGACCTGCTTACCGAAGAAGAGTACAAACGGGTGGAACGTTTTTTTAAAGACTCACTTAAATCATCACTGGGTTTTTTCCAGGGTATGAAACCAATGATGCTTACCTCGCTGGTATATCCCAAACTGATGCCTTGCGAAACGGTGACCAGTATCGAGGATCAACTGGTAAAACTGGCCAAAGAAAATAAGAAAGAAGTGCGTGGACTGGAGACCCTGGCTTTTCAGTCATCCGTGTTCGACAGCATACCTTATAAAGAACAGGCCGATGAACTTTTAAAAACGATCGACAGCCTGGAAAAATCAAAGTTGCTTTTTGATTCCATGACAAGGGCCTATAAGAACCAGGACATGGCCGCTATTGAACATATACTTACCGATGATGATTTTGGTATGGAAGGTAACCAGGACCTGCTGCTTGACAAGCGAAACAAGAACTGGGTGGATCAATTGAGAACCATCATGCACAAAGAACCCGTATTTGTAGCCGTGGGCGCCGGGCATTTACCAGGAAATAATGGAGTGATCGCTTTATTACGTAAAGAAGGATATACGGTGCGGCCGGTGGAGAACAGGTGAGAGATGCAGGATACTGGATACTGGATACAAGATACTGAATACAAGATACAAGATGCTGGTAGTGGACTTCAATCCCGTATCCGGGATCTTGTATCCTGTATCATTTTATAACCACTTCCTTGATCGTTTTTTCTCCCAGCGCTTCATTCACTCTTTCTATGATCTGTTCTTTTTGATAAAGCAGTTCATTTTTTAAAGGAGCTACAGATGTAGTGATGAACAAGGTGCTGTTGATGATCTGGATCTTGTCGGTGTATTTGGCGATGGTCTTTCCCATTACTTCTTCCCAAACCTCTTCAATGCGTAATGCCTGTATACCGGTTTTAAGCCGGCTCTTTTGCAGAAATTGTTTGATGGCGTCTTGTAAGGAAATTTCTCCCATGCAACAAAAATAACCATTTTCGGGGCGATAAAAGTAATTCGTCATTGGGTCATTAAGTCATTCGTCATTAAGTGGTGTTGGTGATTAGAAGTGAATGACTAATGACTTAATGACGAATGACTATAATTCTATCACCTGGTAATCCGTTCCCAATTTCTCAAAAGCTTCCTGTAACCGCTCTTTATGTGTATCGGTAATAAATACCTGCCCGCTGTTCTCATTGCATACCCAGTGGAGGAGCTGGTTCATGCGGTTATCGTCTAATTTTTCAAACACATCATCCAGTAAAAGGAGAGGGGCAAAGCCTTTGTTTTGTTTCAGCAGTTCAAACTCGGCAAGTTTCAGTGCAAACAATAAACTCTTACGCTGTCCCTGCGAAGCGGTGGTTTTAAATACCTGCCCATCCAGTTGCATGGCAATATCGTCTTTGTGAATGCCGGCATTGCTGCGCTGAAGCATAAAATCTTTTTCACGGCAATGATTCAGCAGATCATGAAAAGTCGTTTCATTCAGCTGGCTGATGTATTGTATGGAGATCGGTTCATTCTTACCGGCGATCTGTGCATAGAACTGCTGCACCAGCGGTATCATCGCCCGGGTGAATTCTTTTCTTTTTTGATGAATGGAATTGCCCGGCTCCATCAGTTGTTCGTCCAGTACTTCAAGCAGCGGCCAGTCCGTTTTGCCCTGCTCGGCAAAGCGTTTTAATAAACTGTTGCGCTGTTGCAGCACCTTATTGTATTTGATAAGATCCTGTAAATAGGCTGCATCCATTTCACTCAGCACCATATCCATGAAGCGGCGCCTTTCTTCGCTGCCGCCAGTGATGAGTTCGATATCATCGGGCGCCACCATCACCGCCGGGAATTTGCCGATGTGCTCAGATAGTTTAGTATAAGAGACATTATTTAAGAAAATATCTTTTTTACCTGCACCCTTGTAAACGCAGACAATTTCATATTGCTTTATTTGTTTTGCATATTCTTCGCTCCGGTCTTCTCCATCTCCTCCTCCTTTGGAGGAGATAGAGGAGGTTGCTTCCAGCCGGAACCCGTCATTGTCAAACTGAATACTCTGCCCATCTGTTTTACTGAAATAGCTTTTGGTGAAGCAGCAGTAGTAAATGGCATCCAGCAAGTTGGTCTTGCCCCGGCCGTTTAGGCCGCAGATGCCGATCACTCTTTCTTTAAAAGAGAAAGACGAAAGGCTGTAATTCTTGAACTGAGTGAGGGTTATTTTAGAAAGAAATAACATGGTTGCAAGATACAGAATGTAAATACTGTTTTAATTTTTGCGGATTAGTGTTATTTTTAATCCTTAAATGGCCCTTGTAAACATAAATTCGTGATGCTGCGGATGAAGAAGATTATACTTATATTTTCAGTTGTTTTTTATGGGAGTTATTTACATGCTCAAGTTATAAATTTTGAGTGGGCAAAACAATTTGGCGGTTCCTTATTCGATTATGGGATATCGCTAAAAACGGATGCAATGGGTAATGTGTATTCAACCGGAGTTTTTGCGGGAACGGTTGATTTTGATCCGGGTTCCGGAGTATTTAATCTTACTACAATCAATGGCTCTACCGATATTTATATATCGAAAATGGACCCAGCAGGTAACTTTATCTGGGCAAAACACTTTGATGGCCCTGGTGATGATGAACCAAGGAATATTGAGCTCGATCAATCTGGTAATATTTACATTACAGGATTTATCGGGGATATAACAGACTTTGACCCGGGGCTGGGTGTTTTAAATTTATCACCTGCTTCAGACCAAACTGCATTTGTAAGTAAACTGGATAAAGATGGAAATCTTATTTGGGCTAAAATAACAGCGCAAGGTGCGGCTCATTCAACAGGTACATCAATTAAGGTAGATGCCCTAGGAAATGTGTATTCAACCGGAATTTTTCTGTCCCGAACTGATTTTGATCCCGGACCAGGGTTGTTTGAAATGACTGGACGTCCTAGTACTTATGTTCAAAAACTGGATGTAAATGGCAATTTCGTATGGGCAAAACAGATTGAGGACCCACCATCTGGCCCGAGTATACCCTCATCATGGGGATTTTCAATTGTGCTCGATGCGGCAGGCAATATTTATATAACGGGCACTTTTCAGTCCACAGCAGACTTTGATCCTGGTCCCGGTGTTTACTTATTGTCATCTCCTCATAGTATTTACATCTGGAAATTAGATAACAATGGGAACTTTGTGTGGGCAAAGATGCTTGGGACTTCTGCCGCACAGATATCTTATTCAATGGTGAATGATAATTCTGGCAACATGTACATGACGGGATATTTCAGTCAAACGGTTGACTTTGATCCCGGCCCAGGTATCTACAACCTTACCTCAACAGGTACAAATGATATTTTTGTTTTGAAATTAAGCCCGGATGGGGATTTTATATGGGTTAAACAATTTGGTAATACTGAAGAACCAAATTCGAGTGAGCAAACTCATTTTGCCATTACACTTGATAACCTGGGCGCTATTTATATTACGGGGATTTTCATAGGGACCGGGGATTTTGATCCAGGCCCGGGTGTGTTTAACCTTACCTCAACGGGTGCTTCCGATATTTATATTTGTAAACTTAATAACAATGGCGATTTAACTTGGGCAAAGAGCATGGGCGGGGTGTGGTATGATTATGGATTTTCTATTAATGTTGATGCCTCAAAAAATATCTATACAACTGGGGCATTCGAAAATACAGTTGATTTTGATCCCGGGCCCGGAATATATACTCTTAGTTCACCAGGAAGTACAAATATTTATGTGCATAAGATGAGTCAATGTATTGGGAATACAAACTCTATAATTAATGCTGCTGTTTGTAATAGCTATGTATTGAATGGACATATTTATACCAATAGTGGTACATATACACAGGTCATTCCAAACTCAGCAGGCTGTGACAGTATCATCACTCTTAACCTGATCATCAACAGGAAATTTACTTCTATAACCGCCTCCATCTGCGAAGGCCAAACCTATTATGCCGGCGGCGCCAATCAAACCACTTCAGGAATTTATAAAGACACATTGCTGACTTCACTTGGTTGTGATTCTATAATTACTACGACTCTAACCGTAAATCCAAAACCAAAACCCGACCTTGGCCCCGACAGAAATCTTTGTGTTTCTTCAGCAGCGATAATTACCCCGGGAACTTTTAACAGCTATCTCTGGCAGGATAACAGCACACAATCAAACTTCACGGTCAGCAGTGTTGGTGTATACTGGGTAACAGTAACCGATGCTAACAATTGCACAGCAACAGACAGCTTGAAAGTACTGGCAATTGATACGGTGCCTAAGAACTTTTTACCTCCCAATCAACTCATATGTTATGGCAATGAGGTAAAGATATCTGTGCCTGGGTATAAAGATTATTTGTGGAATACGGGTTCTGTATCGGGTAATATATCCCTGAAAGATTTCGGAACCTTCTACCTAACCGTTACCGATTTCAATAATTGTACCGGCGTCGATTCTATCATTATCTCCCGGGCTAACTGTATTCCCATCGGTATACCCAATGCATTTACGCCAAATGGAGATGGTAAGAACGATGTATTCAAACCCACCATCAACCAGGCCATTCAATATTTCAGCTTCGAGGTATTTAACCGCTATGGTCAAAGGGTATTTAATACCCGGGAATACGGAACAGGTTGGGATGGTACTTATAAAGGCAAAAAACAGCCCGCAGGCTCTTATGTTTACCGGATCAAATTCATCAACATTTATGGCTGGGAATCGGTAAATAACGGAAGCGTTTTGCTGATCCGTTAACTGGTTGAAGCAGCCTGAATTTACCTATAAAACTTTCTGGTAATGTTGCCCTAATTCCTAATTACTAATTCCCTTTTCTCCCTTATCTTTGCCGCCTAAAATTAAAACCCATTGGCTACAAAGTTTTCTAAAGAAACTTATTTATACTGGTACGAACTGATGCTGCTTTTACGCCGCTTTGAAGAAAAGACCGGCCAGTTATATGGTATGCAAAAGATACGGGGCTTCTGCCATCTCTATATCGGGCAGGAAGCAGTGGCTGCCGGTTGTATGACCGCTACCAACCCGGATGATAAATTCATCACCGCTTATCGTGACCATGCCCTGGCCATCGCTAAAGGTGTTACGGCTAAGTCTTGTATGGCCGAACTGTATGGCAAAGCCACCGGTTGCAGCAAGGGCAAAGGCGGGAGTATGCACTTCTTTGGGGTGAAAGAGAATTTCTTTGGCGGTCATGGTATTGTGGGTGCGCAAATAGGCACCGGGGCCGGGCTTGCTTTTGCAGAGAAGTACCGCAATTCAAATAATGTAGTGCTTTGTTTCTTTGGCGACGGCGCCGCCCGCCAGGGAATGCTGCACGAGACCTTTAATATGGCCATGCTCTGGCAATTGCCGGTGGTTTTCATCTGCGAAAACAACCACTATGCCATGGGAACTTCCGTGGCCCGAACCAGTAATGTACTGGACATATACAAACTGGCCGATGCCTACGATATGCCCAGCGACAGCATTGATGGTATGAGTCCAGAAAATGTACACAACGGCGTATTGAGGGCGGTTAACCGGGCCAGGGAAAAGGGTGGGCCTACCTTACTGGAAATTAAAACATACCGGTATAAAGGTCACAGTATGAGTGATCCGCAAAAATACCGCACTAAGGAAGAACTGGAAGAATACAAGGAAAGAGACCCCATTGAATACGTGCAGAAGGTTTTAAAAGACCAGTACAAAGTTTCGGATGCAGATTTGGAAGTGATCGTGGAAAGGGTAAGGGCCGAAGTGGAAGAGTCGGTGAAATTTGCAGAGGAAAGCCCCTGGCCGGATGACAGCGAATTGCTGAAAGATGTGTACGTGCAGGAAGACTACCCGTTCATAGTGGACTAACAATTTTTAATTCTTATTTTTTAATTCTTAATTTTTATAATGGCAGAGAAACAAGTAAGTGCAGCGCCTGTAGAAAGTGCTGACGTGATCGAGAAAGCAAAAGGCTTTTGGGCAAAATACAGCAGGATGATCATCATAGCTGGTTCGGCCGTAATTGTGCTCATCGGCGGATGGCTTATATACAAGTACATGTTCCGGTTACCACAGGCGAAGGAAGCAAGCGAAAAGATCTTCGCTGCAGAAAAGCTTTTTGGTAAAATGGCTACCTCATCCTCTTACGGAAAAGATACCGTGAACATTGTATTGAACGGAGATAAAGCCACCGGTGTAACGGGCTTATTGAAAATAATCAGCAGCTACGGAAGTACCCCTGCCGGCAACCGGGCCGAGTTTATGGTGGTCGTTGAGCTGGCCAGTGAGGGCCTCGTCGATTAGTCGCTCCTGCTGTTCGACA
>DAOLIP010000036.1:0-31548 GCA_035328475.1 Ferruginibacter sp. | reverse complement strand
GGCGTCCTTGGTGCTTTCATAATAGCCTAAGCCGCCCTGGTATTTGTATTGACTGATTACGTTGGTTGGCTCCATGCAGGCCGCCCGCATATCTTTCATGTGTACGTATTCCATGTCGCGGTCAACCTTTAATTCAATGCGTACTTTGATTTTATCGCCCACTTTCAGTTCAGCGCCGTCTTCCAGTGCAAGCAGAACAGGGCCTTTGTCCGAATTCTTTTCAACAAATAATTTCTTCACCAATTTTAATGGTGTTTCGGCCGGAGTTATTTTGTCGAGGTCTTCGAAGTATTGCCAGTATACAGAACCCCAGCTGCCCCCTCCGCCCCCTGAAGGAGGAACTTTGGACTCAGCTGATCTTATGGATACTGATATATTTCCCATTCCTGGTTTTACTTTGTCGGCTTCGATACGCTTTTTGAAATAACCTGTACCTGCTTCTACCTCACCCCGTCCCTCTCCTTGAGTAGAGGGTGACGCTGTAGAAAATATTTCCTCTCCGAGCTTTATGGTCACTGTTTTCTCTTCACTTAACCAGTTGCTGCCACCGAGTAATAAGGCGTAACAGGCTTCTGCCGTGGCTTTGGTGGTCTTCCAGTTTTGTGTTTGTTTTTGTTTCAGCAGCCATGTTTTCAGGTCGTCGATGGTGGTGTTGTTCTTATCAATGTCGGTAAATGCTTCGATCATCATGGCCTGGCTTTCGATGGGGGCCTGGTGCCAGTAGTAGCCGCCGGTGGTCCATTCTTTCCAGTACATTCCCAGCTCTTCTTTGCTGATGGAATTCTCTTTCAACGACCGGATGATGGCTTTGGGTGTTACTGCATCATTGCTGCGGAATAATGCCAGTGAGATCATGGCCTGCATGTACTTACTATTACTGAGCCAGTATTTTTTTGCCTGCCCGGTATAATAAGTAAACGCCGTTTGCGAAGCAGCAGCAATTTTATATTCCGGGAAGAAACTGCGCATGTACAGGTACTGGATCTGTACGGAACTTAAATTATTGTTGCTTAGTTTAACCTTATAGCGGATGAGATTATCGTAATCTTCTTTTATCTTTTTATCGAGATAGGGGATGGCTTTGTCGATGATGGTTTTGATGCTTTGATAATTATCTCCTGCCAGGGCATTCAGTTTCCGTAAATGACCAATGCCGGTGGCGATGTATTGCGTCATGTAGCGATCATCGATGCCGCCTTTGAACCAGGTGAAGCCGCCGTTGATGCCCTGCATCTCTTTCAGTTTATTAAAGGCATTCTCCTGCTCTTTGCTCATGCGCACCATGTCGAATAGCAGGGCGATATTCTTCTTCTGCTGGTTTTCATTCTGTGCATCCAGTACCCAGGGTGTTTCCTGTAACAAGGCCGATTTTAATTCTTCATTCTTCTGAAGATTGGAAAGCAAGGCTGCCACCTCACCCCCCGCCCTCTCCGAGGGAGAGGGAGCCCTCCATTTTTCAAAAACGGTTTTGATCTTTGGCATGCTCCTGCTGATATAAGATGCCAGGGTATTTGCATAATAGCGGTTGAATGTCTGCTCGGCACATTCGTACGGGTATTCCATCAAATACGGAAGGGCCTGTACGGCATACCAGGCCGGGTTGCTGGTATATTCAACAGTGAGTGCATGATGGGTAAGTGTAACCTCCCCAAACCCCTCCGAAGGAGGGGCTTTTAGCAGCTTTTCAAATTTGAATTGCTTGCTGCTTACACCACGTAAGTTTATTGGTATTGATTCGGTTACCAGCATGCGGTTGGTTAAAACCGGGATGGCCATTTCTTCTCCATCGGAATAATTACCGGCCCTGGCAACAATGCGGTAGGTCATGGCCGAATTAAAATTGAATGGTATCTCCATCGGGAATTTCACTGCCTGGCTTTGCCCGGCTGCTACCGTAAAGTATTGGTTGGGAAAAACATTCTTGAACCAGCCATCAACCGGTTTATTGGTGGCGGCATCAATTAACTCCAGTTGGGCAATGCCGGTTACTTCGCTGTCGCCCAGGTTTACAATTTTAGCGCTGAATTCCATTTTATCTCCCTCCCGCATAAAGCGTGGGGCATTGGGTTGAACCATCAATGGTTTTTGGGTGATGGTAGTGTTGCTGGAATAACCACTTGCCACATTTTTGGTATGAGCAAGGGTCATCAGCTTCCATTTGGTCAATGCTTCGGGCATGGTAAAAGAAAATTCCACGTTGCCATCAGCATCTGTTTTCAGATCGGGGAAGAAGAAAGCGGTTTCGTTGAAATTTTTACGGATCTGGATGGGGTCGTTTGTGCCTTGGATGCCTGTTTTTAGACTTTCCCCATAAACAAACAATTCATCTTCTTGTTTGTACGATCCTGTTTTGAAATTGAATTTAATGGAATCTGATTGGGTTTTAAATTCTGAAGCATTAAGGCTAACCTGTACACCCGAAACTTTTCCTGCCAATGCCTTTGTTACGCTAACTTCCTGTAGCCTTGCATTTCCCACTGCGGGAGCAGCGTATGCTATATTAGGATTCCTATCGTGTAGATAACTGTATCTCCCTCCTCTGTAATTGAAATCTCCTCCAATATAAGCAAGCCGGTCATAAGTTTTCTCAATCTCACTTAAAGATTCATAGTCCGTTTTATTATACTCTTCTGATTCTGTTTTTTCAAATCCATTCTCTTCCCACCGGGCTATGTTATACAAACCAGGCCAGATGCTTATTTTATTCCAGCTATGTGGTTTAAACTGGTCAAGACTTGCATCGTACATGCCCGCCAGCATTTCGGCGGCTATCTTTTCTCCTTTATAACCGGTGATCTTTAGTTTCCATTTTTCCTGGCTGCCGGGTAATAGTTTATCCCTGAAGGTTTCGTAACTGATGTTCAGGTCTTTGTTGCTCCAGGGGATATCAAAATTTTCAGCGCCAGAATAAACCCGGTTGTGTTTTACAAATGCATAGCTGATGCCAATACCCCCCCGGTCGCTTTCTGTAACCAATATGGCGGATTGAATAGGGACCACAGAAGAAATATTCTGTGTTGATGGTTTGCCGGAATTGCCCATCCGCTGCATTACCTGTATTGCCCATACATTACTAAAGCCTGAACGGATGCTGTAGGTGATACTTTCGCCTGGCTCTGCGCTTTGTTTTGTTGCATCAAAGGAGAGAGGTTGATCGTTGTTTGTTGTTCGTTGGTCGGTTATGCGTATAAATTTCTCTGCTTTTACATCCTCACCATACTTGTCTTTTGTAGTTGCCACAATTTTATACCAGCCGGCTGCCCAGCCCTTCACTCCCAGTTCCCAATTGCCGTTCTCCTTTGTTGAATCGGAACGGTCTACCAACTTCTCTGCCAATGGCCAGTTCTGTATTTTATCTTCATCTTTATAAACATCATAAGGGAAGTAGGTTTCGTATTCGTTCTTACTCATCACAAACTGGTCGGGCATATCCCAATATCGCTCCCGGAAAATTTTGCCCGGAGATTTTACCCGGGTGAACGTTACATTAATGGTTGCTTTTTCAAAAATATCATTCAGGTTGCTGCTGCGGATGGTTAACGCATGCAAGGTATCTCCGGGCATTTCATCCGGCGTATTAATATTCAATTGTAACGACTGGTAAGCAACCGCAACAGAAGTATTGCCGCTTCTTGTTTCGCCGTTGATGTCGGTTACGTCGGCGCTTACTTCATAATAGAAGGTGGGCTGGTCTTTTTTACCAACCGATGCATCGGGGATGGCTTTGAAATTTATTTTGAATTCGCCTTTTGCATCGGTAGTGGTTATACCGTTTGCTATCTCCACTTCTTCATTCCTTCCCCAGCCACCACGTTTGTAATTCCATCCCCACCAGATGGGATAACGTACCTGGCGAACAACCCGGTAACTCACTTTGGCGCCATCAATATTATTGCCTGCGTATGCTTTTGCGGTACCGGTAACTTTAATACTGTCGTTAATGCGGTATGTGCCTTTAGGCTTTTGTATCTCGGTGGAGAATTTCGGGCGCTTGTATTCTTCCACACTAAAACTATAGTAGGCATTGGTTATTGAATCAGACAGGCTGAAATACCCGTTCATTACTCCTTCCGGCAGGCGAAACGAGCCATGGTAACTTCCGAATTCGTTGGTAGTTACGGTAAGTTCCGACGACTTCTGGCTGTTTGCATCTTTTAGTAAAACCTTTGTTTTGAAGTTTGGAACCACGGCTGTCTTTACCGCATTGGTATCTTTCTTTACCACGATGCCTTTAAAATAAACAGTTTGGCCGGGGCGATAGATACTCCGGTCGGTAAATAAGAATGTTTGCGGTTTTATGGGAGCTGTATAGCTGTTGTAGCTGCTGTAATAACCATTTTCGTCTGTCATATACAATTCATCGCCGGCATGATTGATCTGCAGGAAGAAATTCCGGTATTCTTTTGTTTCTTTTAGTTTGAAGAATCCCGTTTCGTCTGTTGTATATTTTTCAGCTTTTATCTCTTCGTACTCACTGCTTTTTTGATTGTATCGCTGCTCCCATAACTGTACCTGCGCCTTGGCAAGGGGTTGTCCGCTATCCCGGTTAAGCACATAGTAATCGTTGAAATTGGTATGTATGTAGCTGATATTGCTTACGTAGGTAAGCTGGCGGGCGATGATATTTTTGGTAAGGGAGAACTTGTCATCAATACTTGCCAGGATGAAGTAGGTACCGTTGGCCAGGCCATCGATCTTTATTTCGGCGCTGTGCTGCTGGTAATCCTGCAGGTCGGGTAAGTTGATGCTCCAGCTTTTTTCCGGCTTCATTTCGGTGTAGGCCTTCCATAGCTTTTCATAATCCCTGCGGTCGAGTTTTTTTATTTCTTCCCGGTTTGTTTTTATCAGCCGCAGGTAGATCGTTTTTACATTTTTGTAATTTACCAGGCTGCGGAATGCCTGCATGGGAACATTTACTTTTTCGGTTTCCAGGCTAAGTGAGGGCTGTTCGATCTCCATAATGCTATTCTTTGCATTGATGCCTGCTTCTGATTTTGGGAAGCGGGCATAGATCGATTCAAATAATTCCTTTGCCCTTTTTATTTCGTACTGGTTCTCTGTTTTGCTGAGCGGCTCGTAACCCCGGCCTCGTTCTAAATAGATCTGTCCACGCAAATAAGTAGCTTCTGCTGCCGACGGGTTGTCGGGGTATTTCTGTTCAATATGTTTAAGGGCTTCTTCATATAATTTTTCCTTGCCTTCCATTACGCCGTTACTGTTTACAAAGTTCAGCCTTGCCAGGTCGGCATCGATCAATGCTTCCGGCTTTGTATCGGCAATATGAAATTTCAATATGTCCTGTAAAAGCAGCAGGGCTTTATGCTGAAGGGATGCGGTATCCTTTGTTTTGAAGGAAGATTTTATAAAATCATCTGCTTTTGCAAAAGCGTTTACATCGTCAATCTTAAACTGGTAAGCCGGTTTGGTAACGCCATCCTCGTCGTTCATAAAAAACTCCAGGGCCCGGTGAGCCAGGAAGTCGAACAGGGTAGGGCGAAGTTGCCGTGTATTCTCTCCTTTGATGATGATGGCATCGAGGCCATCGAGTTTGGTATTTTTTAGTACATTGTCATTTTGCAACGATGCCTTGTACAGCCTGGATATGGTTGCATATAGTTTATCAATGCTCCAGGTGGTTATGTCTTTGCTTTTTTCTTCGGCGAGTTTAGTACGGTCGTAAAATTTATAGCGGTTATTCTGCAGGTATTGCCAGAACATTTCGGCCTGCATGCTTTGCAATATGTTTTTTGCAGGGGCTTTGGCTTTAGCAATAAGTGTATCCACAAAAAAGATATTATTCTCCGGGCTGTCTTCATCCAGCATATTGCGGTACTTTACCTGGTACATGCAGCATTTGATCTGCTGGGCATCGCTGTTGTCTTTGATCGACAGGCTGTATATTTTTAATACTTCCTGCAAGGCTGATTTGGTAAGGCCCTTTTTCTCCAATTCCTCCACTTTTTTCCAGTTGGCGGCGTATTCATTCTTTGATTGTGACATAGTGACTGCTGAAGTGACGGTTAACAAAAAAATAACCAGCAAGATCTTCTTTGTGAACATGGGATGTATTTTTATTACAAGGTACAATATGCTGATGAGTTGTTTCACCGGCGCTTAAATATAAAGCACTGCATTGAGATGTGCATTATATATGATTTGCACAATTCGTGCAGGTAATTTTCTTTAACATTTCCTTTGCGGCAGAAATGAACCTGGTGGCATGTGTATTGGTTATACTATCAGGAACAGTCTTAGAGCATATTCCTATGCAGACTAAATGTTGTTTTATGGCTATACTTTAGGGGCCGGGGCGTAAGCCCCGGTTCTTTTTTTGACCTCACCCCTTAATCCCCTCTCCAAGAGAGAGGGGGTGGAGAATGGGGAGTATATAAATGTAAAACCCGGAATCAATTCCGGGTTTTAAAAAAATATTTTAAGTACTTACTTTTTCATTACTGAAGCCATTGTTTTACCAATATCAGCCGGGCTTGCTACTACATGAATACCGCATTCAGCCATGATCTTCATCTTTGCTGCAGCGGTATCATCGGCGCCGCCCACAATAGCACCTGCATGGCCCATACGACGGCCGGGAGGAGCTGTTTGCCCGGCAATGAAACCAACCACGGGTTTTTTATTTCCTGTTGATTTAATATAACGGGCTGCCTCGGCTTCCATACCGCCACCAATTTCACCGATCATTACAATGGCATCTGTTTCTGTATCGTTCATAAAAAGTTCAACGGCTTCCTTGGTAGTGGTACCAATGATGGGATCGCCACCAATACCAATGGCTGTTGAAATACCCAGTCCGGCCTTAGCAACCTGGTCTGCTGCTTCATAGGTAAGTGTACCGGATTTGGAAACGATACCCACCCTTCCTTTCTTGAAAATAAAACCGGGCATGATACCCACTTTGCATTCTTCAGCCGTGATAACACCGGGACAGTTTGGGCCAACGAGCCTGGTCGTTCTGCTTTTCAGGTAATTTTTTACTTTCACCATATCCTGAACGGGGATGCCTTCGGTAATGCAAACCACCAGGGCAATACCTGCATCTGCAGCTTCCATAATAGCGTCGGCAGCAAAAGCCGGTGGTACAAATATGATGCTCACATCGGCGCCGGTTGCTTTAACTGCATCCGCCACGGTATTAAACACGGGCTTGTCTAAATGAGTGCTGCCGCCTTTACCCGGGGTAACCCCGCCTACCAGCTTAGTGCCGTATTCGATCATTTGCGTGGCGTGAAAAGTGCCTTCGGTACCGGTAAAGCCCTGTACGATTATTTTGGAATCTTTATTAACTAAAACAGACATGGTTTAATTAAGAATTAAAAATTAAGAATTAAAAATGAAGAACTGCCTGCAGGCAGTATTCAGGCAAAGATAGGGGAGATGCGGTATTGTAGAAAAGGATATTTTGGATACCGTATTATCACTTCAGCATCTCATCCATATCCCTGTCATCACTGATCTTGCCTTTGGCTTCCAGCATGCGCATATCTTTGGCATCCTGCAAAAATTCGGAAGCAAAGATGAATTTGTTCAGGCGTTCATTTTTGGAGAAGATGATGTCTTTTTTATTGCCGTTCCATTCTTTTTTACCATCGTAGAGATAGATGATGTTCTCACCCATTTCCATCACACTGTTCATGTCGTGGGTGTTGATCACGGTAGTCATGTTAAATTCCCTGGTGATGTCGAGCACCAACCGGTCAATTACCATGGAGGTTTGCGGATCCAGTCCCGAATTGGGTTCGTCGCAGAACAGGAATTTCGGGTTCAGCACAATGGCCCGGGCAATGCCTACTCTTTTTTTCATACCCCCGCTAAGCTCGGCCGGGTATTTTTTATTCACGCCTTCCAGGTTAACCCTGGCCAGCACTTCATTCACCCTTTTCAGTTTGTCGGAAAAATTCTGTGACGTAAACATATCCAGCGGGAACATGATGTTCTGTTCCACGGTCATGCTGTCGAATAAGGCCGAACCCTGGAAGAGCATGCCGATCTGCTGGCGCAGCTCTTTCCGCTGATCAACATTCATTTCGGTGAAACTAACGCCGTCGTAAATGATCTCTCCTTCGTCCGGTTCAAATAAACCTACCAGGCATTTTTGTAATACCGTTTTACCGCTGCCGCTTTGCCCGATGATGAGGTTGGCCTTACCGGTTTCCATCACATGGCTTACATCGTCAAGCACTACTTTATCGCCAAAGGATTTTTTTATGTTTTTGAATTCAATCATTACTATTATTTGTCCAGTAAGAGAGCCGCCAGTATATAATCTGCAAACAATATCATCACACAACTCACCACCACGCTTTTTGTACTGCTTCTTCCTATTTCCAACGCACCTCCTTTTACATAGTAGCCATAATACGAAGGAATGGTACTGATGATAAAAGAGAAGGTATAGGCTTTTACCAATGCAAAGAACACGTTATAAGGAACGAAGTTCAGCAATAAACCAGCATCGTAGGTATCGGTTGAAAGAATACCGGTTGCAGTGCCTGCCAATCTTCCGCCAATGATACCCAGTCCCATCGATAAAATAACCAACAGGGGAATGGTGATAAGGCAGGCCAGTATCTTGGGCATGATGAGGTAAGATTTGGTATTGATGCCCATGATCTCCAATGCATCTATCTGTTCACTCACCCGCATATTGCCCAGTTCACTGGCGATCTTACTACCCACCACACCGGCCAGTACGATACAAACCACGGTGGGGGCAAATTCCAGTATCACCGTATCTCTTACGATTTGTGCAATGGTGGTCAATGGTATCAACGGACTAACCAGCTGGTAAGATGTTTGAACAGCACTAACCGCACCCATAAAAACAGAAATGATGACCACGATGCCCAGCGAACCGATGCCGATCTCTACGCACTGATGCATCAGTTCTTTCCAGTACATGCGCCAGTTCTCCGGCCTGGTAAACATGCCTCTCAGCATCAGCAGGTAGCGCCCAAAATGATTGAAGAAAAGCATGAAGAATAACTTGTATTAGATGTACGAATGTAAGATTATTCTGTGGTTTGTATTATTAACGGAATGTAAGAGTATGGTTATGTATCGTGTGTTACCGACTTACGGCGTTTCCACCATTTGCTTTTTTTCACTGCTTCCTGGGTATTGCTTTTGCATTTTGTTTGTGCATCCACCACGGCTATCAGTACCATGTTGAAGATGGAACGGATGGAACTGCCCAATTGTAATACATGCACCGGCTTGTTCAGGCCAAGCAGGATAGGACCGATGGAATCGGTACCGCCTACTTCCTGCAACAGGTTGTAAGCGATATTGCCAGCTGCCAGGTTGGGGAAGATAAGGGTATTCACTTCGCCGTTCAGCAATTCGGTGAATGGGTAGTTCTCTTTTAAAATTTCTTTGTTGAAGGCAAGTATTCCCTGCACTTCGCCATCGCAGGTGAGTGAAGGGTCTTTGGCTTTCACCAGTTCCCTTGCCTGGCGAACAAGATTTGACTCGGGTGAATTGCTGCTGCCAAAGTTTGAATAAGAAAGCATGGCTATGCGTGGCTTGATATTGAACTGCTTTACTTCTTTTGCCACCAGTAAGGTTATCTCAGCCAGCTCTTCAGCCGTTGGATTAAAGTTCACGGTTGTATCGGCAAGGAACAAAGGCCCCCGCTTGGTGAACATGATGTACATCCCGGCGATCTTCTTAACGCCCGGTTCGGTGCCTATCACCTGCAGGGCCGGACGGATGGTATCGGGATAATTCCTGCTCAGTCCGCTGATCATACAATCCGCTTCGCCGTGTTCCAGTAACATACAACCAAAATGATTCCGGTCCTTCATCACTTTAGAAGCTTCATAGCGGTTCACGCCCTTACGATGCCGTTTATCAAAGAACAGGTCGCCGAATTTTTTCCGCTGGTCTTCATGTTTATCATCTTTCGGGTTGATGATGGGCATTCCCTCCAGGTCAATTCCATTGTCTTCAGCGATCTTCAATATTTTTTCTTCTTTACCCAGCAGGATGGGATAAGCAACGCCTTCTTCCAATACCATCTGTGCTACTTTCAGAATTTTGATATTCTCTGCATCGGCAAACACCACCCGCTTGGGATCTTTTCTTGCCTTAGTGCCGATCACACGGCTCAGCTGGTTATCCAGCCCCAGGCGGCTGTTCAGTTCCTGAACGTATTTATCCCAATCAATGATGGGATATTTTGCCACACCGCTTTCCATGGCAGCTTTAGCCACGGCAGGCGCTACGGTAGATAATAATCTCGGGTCGAGCGGTTTGGGAATGATATAAGTTGGTCCGAAGGTGATGGTCTTTTCATTGTAAGCAAGATTCACAATATCCGGTACGGGCGCTTTGGTGAGTTCGGCCAATGCCTTTACCGCAGCCAGTTTCATGGCTTCATTAATAGCAGTTGCCCTTACATCCAGTGCACCGCGGAAGATATATGGGAAGCCCAGCACATTATTCACCTGGTTGGGGAAATCGCTGCGGCCTGTGGCCATGATGATGTCCTTACGTATCTCAACGGCTGCCTCGTAACCGATCTCGGGATCGGGGTTGGCCATGGCAAATACAATGGGGTTTCTGGCCATTGATCTCACCATTTCAGGAGTAACCGTATTGCCGGCACTTAAACCAATGAACACATCGGCATCTTTAAATGCCCTGGCAAGATCATAGTCCTTGTATTTTGCATCTACGCAGAATTTTTCTTTCAGTTCTTCCACATCGGGGCGGCCCTTGTATAATATTCCTTTACGGTCGAACACCATAAAGTTGCTGTGTTTGGCGCCAAGGGATTCATAAAGTTGTATGCAGGCCATTGCTGCCGCTCCGGCACCATTCACCACAAAACGAACTTTATCAATTTTCTTTTTTTGTATCTCCAGGGCATTCAATAATCCGGCGGCACTGATGATGGCCGTGCCGTGCTGATCGTCGTGCATGATGGGGATCTTGCAACGCTTCTTCAGTTCCTGTTCTATATAAAAACACTCGGGCGATTTGATGTCTTCTAAATTGATGCCGCCGAATGTTGGTTCCAGTGCCTGCACGATCTGCACAAACTTTTCCGGGTCGGTCTCATTGATCTCGATATCGAACACATCAATGTCGGCAAATATTTTGAATAGAACACCCTTGCCTTCCATCACCGGCTTGCCTGCTTCGGGGCCGATATTGCCCAGGCCAAGCACGGCGGTGCCATTGCTGATAACGCCAACAAGATTTCCTTTGGCCGTGTATTTATAAACGTCTTCGGGATTTGCGGCGATCTCTAAACAAGGTTCTGCCACACCGGGCGAATAGGCAAGCGAAAGGTCTCTTTGTGTTTTGGCTTCTTTGGTGGGTATTACTTCTATCTTTCCAGGCCTTCCTTTTGAATGATACTCGAGGGCCTGTTGTTTGCGTGAGTCTTTTGACATAGTTTTTTGGTTAATGGTTCATCGTTAATAGTAACTGATCATATTCACCGGTACCGGGGCACACCTGAATAGTATTAACTCTAATGAACTTGGGAATGCAATTTAGTGAAATAGACGTTACGTCAGGTTATATTAGATTTAGCCTTAAAACTCCAGGTGATGGAAAATTCTGCCACTACTTCGCCGTCTTTATTCCTGCCATAAGACCGGGCGGTGACCATTTTCCCTTCATTGCTGATGATGGCATCTTCAATGGTTTGCCTGATGAGTTGCCCTTCTTCGCAGGTGAAGGTGGTTCGGCCAACCGCTTTCTTCATAAAACTTCCTTCTACTTTCAGTACCAGCATACTCACCGGAGGATTGCGCTTATATATATGTGCCATGGCCAGTACACCTGTACTCATTTCAGCTGCCATGCTCAGGCAGGCGAAGTAGGTACTCTTAAAAGGGTTCTGACTTAACCATTTGTACGGAACCGTAACCACGCATTTATTTTCATCGGCCGAACGAACCCGTACACCGCTGATAAAAGCAGCCGGTAGCCTGGAAAGAAGGAACAGCCGGAATTTAACAGGACTGTTGATGAGTTGAAGGAATTGGGCTGCGTTGGACATGAGGGATTTAATATTTAATAGGTAAGATTGAATATTTCTTTAAATACTTAAGTGTCTTCCAAATATTAAATATTCAATCTTATATCTGCAATGATCAGTCTCCGTACATTTTCGGGTTTAGTGCATGCGGACTCCACATTTCAAAAAAAGCCTGCACCCTTGCCCGGTCATAACTTTTTTTACCGTCTTCCAGGTATTCGCTGTTTTGCGTATGAATGCGTTCGCCTTTTTCATTTAAGATAATAAACACCGGGAAACCAAAGCGCTGGGCATAGCCATATTTGGCGAATGCTTTTTTGTTCTCGTTCTCTTTGCTGTAGTTTAAATGATAAGGAACAAATGCCGACCTGATCACCGAATCGATCGTTGCATCTTCTTTACAGAATTTTTCGAAGGTAATACACCAGCTGCACCAGTTGCCGCCACCGAGCAGCAATACATATTTATGTTCAGCCTTTGCCTGTTTTACAGCAGCGGCAATATCTTTTGCTGCGTCGGCTTCAGGATGATACAATGATTTGTCTGTGTCTTGTGCCAATGTATTTATTGAAACAAGACACAGAAATATTCCAAATATTTTTTTCATGCTTATTTTATTTATTCACTTCCACCAGGCAGATCACTGCATTTTGTGCGGCGCCTTCTTCCCTGAAATTAATGGTGCCGCCGGTTCCGGTAGTAAAGCGAACATTGCCAATGCCGTTCTGGTTAAGCGCTGCAGCCACTTTATCGGCATAGCTGTTTCCGGAACTTTTGGTGATGGCATTATTCACTGCATACCAGTCGAGCGCCTGCTTTGTTACTACGATTGCAAACACATCTTTGTTACCTACATTATCCGGCACCAGACTCTTTCCTCTTGGAAACAACCGGTAACCGGTGATGCCGCAATACGGCGAGAATGAAGTTTTGGTTGCATCTTCTTTGCTGGGATAAGGAAACAAGGTGTAACTGCTGCCATCTGTCTCCTGTCCGAATATATAGGTGTAACACTCCACCGAATTCTTTATTTCCATTTTGAATTTGGTACCGGCTGCAACAGTGTTAACCGTTTCAAAAACATTACCCGATCGTAAACGAAGTGGTATGTATTGCTTGTCGTCATTCTTCACCAAACCAATGGCGCATTCCAACGCAGTATTTACAGCAGCGCCACGTTTGGGCATGGGGTCGATGCCATAGGCTTCCCGAACAAATTCTTTGAAGTCGGCATAACCAACCCATGCCACGCCATTATTACCCCATTCGGGCCCCCAGCTGTTCATGATCTGGAAGGCGCCGGTATACGATTCGCCGTTAGCATATTTGGCAACCCTTCTGTCATCGTATCCTATCACACACATGGCATGACCGCCAAATCCCATCTGGCTGCGGTCTTCATCGGTTGGCGTCCATAATTCTTTTCCCATCATGGATTGCATAAAACTTCCGCCCACCATCATACCGATCACCACGGGTGCGTCTTTTGCCAGGTGTTCTTTTATGGCACGAATGCTGATGCCGGTTGGACTTTCGCCATCTGTTAACCGGGTAAATCCATGCATGCGATTCTGTGATGCTTCATTCATCATTGCATTATTCGGCTGCCGGCTGCAGTCCTGGTCGGTATAAGGAAAATCATTAAAAGCCACCACGCCTTTGTTGGTCATAAACTCCATGGCGTTCTGTATATAAGCGCCCTGGCATCCTTCCAAACCAATTTGATTGTAAACAAAGGCCGGGCTGTATGCTGTATTATTTCCGCTTTGCCCGGTAGATGCTGCTTCTACAATTGTCCGGGCGGCATAAGCGCTGCTCCATGCCACGCATGAGCCTTGCTGACCCTGGTTCCTGCGTTCGGGTGCAAAACGCAAAAGCGAAACGCTTTCGGGTAAGGGGTTCTTGGTATTATCATCGGCCAGGCCTTCATACACGCTGGCTTTTTTAAATGTATCGGCATCAAATTTATACCCGCTTTGCGAAAATAGATTCTTAACCACATCGGTTACGCCCCCACCTCCGCCACCAGCGCCGTTTTTAAAGAAGAAGAAATAAGCAGCAGCACCTGCCACCAATAACAACAATATTTTTTTACCGCCGCCACCGCCTTTGAACAGGCTTAGCAATAAAGGCAACAGGGCCATCAATCCACCACCTCCGCCACCGCCTCTTCCACCACCGCCACCCGAGGTTTTACTTTCATCAAAGTCCTGTTGATCCTGCTGATCATCTTCCATACGTATAGGCATAACAAAATTTTTTATTGAATAATATATTTAAATGTAAGAAGAAATTTGATTCATTTGAAGCTATGTGTACAATTGAAGCAAATTGCTCTGAACCACATAGGAACATAGTACACATAGCTCATGTGGTTTAAATATCCGGCTAATAAAAATGAAAACTTTTTACTGTTTTTCCAGTATCTCAAACTGCCTGCTCACACTCACGCCATTTTCATCCACTAACGTAATGATGTGTTTGCCGGGAGAAGGATTCAATCCCACCTGGTGAAAATTTTGTGTGCTGCCGATGAATTCATCATCCATGCTCCAGAATATCTTAGCGCCGGCCCTTCGATGCGCTGCAGTAAAAACGGTCTTTCCTCTTTCCCCATTAATTTCCAGCGGCACATAGATCTTTGCATCGGGTTGCGGGTAAATGATCTCCATTAGTTTTCCTGTTTCAGCAAATGCACAACCGGGCTTGAAAGCAGGGAGTGGTTTATAATCAATATTGCGTTGCTTATAATAGAATTCCATGGCAGGGGTGAGGATGAACCAGCTTTTGTGCTGCATATTCATCGGCGATTCGCATTCTTCTGTTACCCGGAAATTTCCCGTAGCATCTAAATGAATTACTTTATGATAGGGACATTGAAGCACTTTATTTCCATTTGGCGTCATAAATAAAGTATCCGCATCGGGGCAGTCGATATTTGCCCGGTAACCGCTTTGCCGGCATACGGGCACGAATGAATAATTGTATCCCGGTTTTTCAAACCATTTGCCGTTTGGTAATAAACGAAAAATATCAAACAGGATGGGTGCTGCAGTTTGTACACCAATGAGCCCCGGTCTTCCTTCGCCATCGGTATTACCAACCCATACCGCCACCACATTTTTTGAAGTAACACCAATGGCCCATCCGTCACGAAAACCAAAACTGGTCCCTGTTTTCCAGGCGATCTTCTGCGAGGAAGAGAACAACTGCCACAATCCTTCTTCGCCGGGCCGCATTACTTCCTGCATGGCCTGGAAGGTGAACCAGATCGAAGTTGCATCTATAGGAATATTTCCTGTTTGAGGTTTGAGGTTTGTCCTTCGGCTACGCTCAGGATAAGTTTGAGGTTTGTAGTTGGCAGGATGAAAATCCGTTGCATCGATCTTTCCATGATTCTTTGTTTGATGATTTAATGCTCTCGCCATACTTGCATACACGCTGGCGATGTCCCACATGGTTACTTCGCAGCCGCCGAGCACCAGGCTCAAACCATAGGTATCGGCGCTTCGGTTCAATGTAGTGATGCCGCAATGCTGAAGCGTTTCGTAAAAGCGCTGGTATTTATATTGCTGCAGCATTTTTACAGCAGGCACATTTAAACTTCTTGATAAGGCCCTGCCGGCAGGCACAGCGCCATCATAACTCAGGTCAAAGTTTTTGGGAGAATAACTTCCTATCTGCGTGGGTATATCCGGTATGATGGAATTGGGTAAGATCAATCCATCGCTTAACATAGCTGCATAGAGAATTGGTTTTAATGCGCTGCCCGGGCTACGGGGCGCTGCTATCACATCCACATCCGATTCCATTTCTTTATTGGTACGATCGCTGATATTACCCACATACGACAGTACATTTCCTGTTTCCACATCCAGCACCAGGGCACAGGCATTATTAATTCCATTTCCTTTCAGGATCGATTGATGCTGCTGAATGATCCTCGATACATTTTTCTGCAGGGTACCATCAAGCGTTGTTTTAATTCTTGTTTCCTGTTTCCATGTTTTGTTGTCTTTTATAAAACGTTGCAGCAGGTGCGGCGCATTTTGCGGAAGACGCAAGGGCTCATCGGGCAAAGGTTCCAGCTTAGCCAGTTCAGCGGCGTTCTTATCTATCTTTCCTGCCTCCATTAAATTATCGAGCAGGCGGTTTCTCTTTTTCAGCAGCACATCCCTGTTCTTACCCGGGTGAACAAGTGCCGGCGCATTGGGTAATACTGCGAGGGCCGCCATTTCGCCCCAGCTTAGTTTCTCGGCGCTTCTGCCGAAGTAGCGCCAGGATGCGGCATCCAGGCCAACGATGTTGCTGCCGAAGGGTGCATTGCCTGCATACAAAGCCAGTATCTCTTTTTTAGAATAAGACATTTCCAGCCGCACGGCCAGTATACTTTCTTTCAGTTTATTCCAGATACTTCGCTTATCATCTTTTTTTGAAAGCCTGATCACCTGCATGGTAATGGTACTGCCGCCCTGTACAATGCCCTTGTTCTTTATGTTCTTTGTAATGGCCCTGCCCACCGCCATCGGATCAACACCGGGATGTTTGAAAAAACGTTTGTCTTCAAACGTAGTGATGCAGTCGATGAATTTCTGCGGCACATTTTTATTGTAAGGAAAACGCCATTGACCGTCGGAAGCGATCGTGGCATTTAACAGGTTGCCGTCTTTGTCTTCTATCACATAAGAGGTAGGTGCATGAAACAATTTACCTGGAAGGGAGAGCCAGAACCATATTAATAAGCCCAGCAGCACTATTAATATGATCTTGGTTTTAGTACTGAGGGGCGTTAATTTACCCGGTATATTTTGAAAAGATTTTCTCATATTGATATAGAACGCTGATGACACGGGTAAAGCAGATCTGCAGAAGTTTAATCCGTATTGATCTGCTCCATCCGTGTCATCGGTGTTCTATCATATTATTGGTTCACTACCTCTACCCACTTACCATTAACACCCGCCGTAATGCTGTTATCATACATCGCTTCACAGAAGGTGCCGGGTAAAAAGAAACGCCCCAGGTAAGATGCATTCAACTGCACATAATAAGTAATCGTTTCGTTTGTCTTTATGTTGAAATAGGTATATACCCGGTCATCCCGTATATCCTGGTAGCTGGATGAAGAAGATTTGAAAGCGCCTTCGCCATCAAACATCCTTGCATTTAAAATTTCCCAGCCACTGGGGAATATCTGTGATAAAGCCATTTCTGAATAATAACCACGCTTACCGGGATTTGTGATCACCACTTTGGCCACAAAGTCGGTTCCCTGTGTCAACTTATTAATATCAATAGCGGCCCCGTTCTGCGAAATATAACTCACACTCATGTTCAGCACAGCGGGATTGTTATTCACTTTTAAACTATCGCCGCTCAAAGGTTGTCCCTGTGTTATCAAACGAACATACAGTGTATTGCTTCCCTTGTTAGTAATAACAACATTGCTTGCGCCACTTTTGAACAGGATGGGTAATTGCCGGATATAAGAAGCAGAGTTGATGTCAACCGCTTTGCCGTCAACATTTCCATTGGCAATGATCTTTGCCCCGCTTGGATTTTTACCACAGAACTTGGCGATGGCAATTAAACTGTAGGCTGTTGTTTGTGTGCTGTACCAGTAATCCTGCGACAGCTTAGCGCAGATCGTCCGCAGCAATGCTTCGGCCTGTGCTTTGCGTTTCATCAACGTGAGTGTTTCCAGAACCATGGCTTCGTCTCTTGTATCGGAACCGTAGGTATAACCCCAGCTTGTTCTTTGCGGGAATGAGGTGGCTAATCCACTGATAAGATCTAATGCGGTATTCTCCTGCCCGGCCAATGAATAAGCTGCAGCCAAACGCCATTTTGCTTCAGGGGATAAGTATTTGAATTCTTTCAGCCGGTTCATGGCGCCCAGTTCGGGTGCTTTGGCCAATGCCAATGTGTACAGGCGATAAGATTGTGTAAGATCGCCACCATAAAAATTATTGGTAGATGGAACCCAACTGTTAGCCTTTCCACGCTGGAAATTTTTCCATTGCTGCAGCATATAGTCGCTTACTAAATATCCATTGTTCTGTGCTTCCACTAAAAAATGCCCGGCATAGTTGCTGCCCCATTCATCGCTTTCATATCCGCCGGGCCAGTAGCTGAATCCACCATCAGGCCGTTGAAAATTCTGCAGCCTGGCAATACCGGCCTTCACATTTTTATTTACCTGTGCTTTTTTATAATCGTCCAGGTCGGTGAGTTGATTCAATACCAATTGCGGGAATACGGAAGAGGTTGTTTGCTCAATGCATCCGTGCGGATATTCGATCAGGTAATTCAACCGTTTTTGCAAATTCATAGAAGGCACGCTGGAAACTTCCAGCACTGCCGTACTGGTTGCGGCCACGCCAATGGGAGCGGCGGTTGTTTTCCATTGCTGGCCCGGGGCTAATGTAATTTCACTTACACTTGTTACCGGCGGATTGGGATTGCGGATATCCAGTTCCACTTCATAATCCGCTTTTTCATTACCTGAACTTGCCATTAGTTTTACTTTGCCGATACCAACATTAGGTTTTACTCTTACATCAAAATAAACCATCTGCTCGCCGGTCTGCGAAAAATTAATGGATTGTACATTGCCGCCAACCAATTCCAAAAACGGATTCGATTGCAGTGAAATGTTCACCTTCTTAATATTATTCTCCATCGCAAAAACAGTAACGGGCAGTTTTATCGTTTCACCCGGACCCAAAACTCTTGGCATGGTGGCCAGCATCATCAATGGCTTTTTAACGGCTACCGCTTTTTCGGCAGCGCCATAACTTCCTTTATGCGCTGCTATTACCATCGCTCTTACCGAGCCGATATAAGAAGGCAGGGTAAAGGATTGTTTCTGCGTTTGATTTTTATTCAGGTGGAATGGCCCCAGGAATTTTACCACGGGTTTAAAACGATTGGCTGTTTTTTGTTTACCAGCGCCGGCCTCATTATCACCGCCAATGGTTAATATGCGTTCCAGGTCGCCGCCCCAGGCGCCGATCACATGATCAAACAGGTCGAAACTTTTTACACCCAAAGCCTCTCTTGCATAAAAGGCATCGTGTGGATTGGGTGTTTTAAATCTTGTAAGGTCCAATAAACCTTCATCAACGATCGCAACCACATAGGTCATTTCTTTTCCGTTCTGTTCACTTACGCTGAATGAAACATTCTGTTCAGGCCGTATGCTGTTGGCAATATTGAGTACGGGTTTGAGCAGCGTATTTTTGTCTTCCACAAAAATGGGAATGGAGCCATACATACGGATGGGCAGGTCGTTGATGGTTTGCGAATGAGGCTGCAATAAACTTACTGTTGCATAAATATTCGGCGCCATGCCTGCTTCGGCTTTGAACTTCACTTCTGTTTGCCCCTGTTTTGTTTCCTGCCAGAAGGACTTTAAAACCTTGCTGCCATTTTCTAAACTTACCAATACACGCCCGCCTTTGCTGCTGGGTATGGTCAATGATATCTCATCGCCTACATTGTATTTTTCTTTGTTGCCGGTAAAGGACAGCATGGAAGCGGCCGTTTGATCATCGTTGCCTTCCCTGCTTTGCCAGTACGGGCTGTCGATATAAAATGCCGAACCGGTTACATGCCCGCTTTTTTTGTCTTTTACCAGGATGAGGTAACGGCCCCATTCATCTTCTGAAGTGCCGAATGTCCAGTTGCCGCGGCCATTATTCAATTTTACGGTATCAGTCTTTATCAGTTTATTGTATTCATCCTGCGTAAAGTTGCTGAGGTTATCGCCGCTATCATCCCACCACCAGCGCCATTGAATGCGGTAGAACTGTACTTCCACTTCATTGCTTCCGGTTATTAAATTACCCCTGCTGTCAACATTCACGATCTGCATTGAGTGGTTTTTTCCAGCCAGTAAAAAATCGAATGGCTTTTGGCCATCGGGTAATTTCATGCCCACATAACTTGCATACGGGCTGTATGGAATACTTACATTATCGATGCTGAAACTTCCGCCCGGTTCAAAAACCTTTATAACCATGTTGGCGCTTAACATGCCCGGCGCTGTTTCATCAATAGAAAAATCTGTTTTCAATGCGGCATTGCCTTCCGCATCCAGTGTGCCGTCGTAAATGGTTTTGCTTTGGGTAGAATATTTAGAAGTTGGGTTGTCAAAATCAAATCCGGCAAATTTGGCAAAGCTGGTACCTCTTGAATAAAGCGATGCATCGATCTTTGCTTTTAAATTTTTGCCTACCGCTCCAAACAGCCATTTGGCATTGATCGTACCAGATGTGGTATTGCCTTTTCCCAACAAAGGATCTTTACCAAAGTCAAGATTTATCTTCAACCGGTTGGGCATTACCGTTTCCACTTTGATCGTCTTTTCAAAACTGGCTCCACCTACTTTTACTTTTGCCGTCCAGTTACCGGTAGGCGATGAGGCATCTGTATTTGTTTTAAAAAGATAGAAGCCGTCTTCTGCATCTGTTTGAACAGCGTGTTTGAATAACTGGCCCTGCGGCGTAAATAAACTGAATTCAACCGGGTGATCCTTGGGTAATTTCCCTTCTTTGTCTTCCACAATAAAATTCAGGTACAGGGTATCGCCGGGGCGCCATACACCCCGTTCGCCAAAGATGAAACCTTTGATGCCGTTCTTCACTTCTTCGCCGCTTACATCAAAGCGGCTGAGCGGAAGAGAATTTCCGTCGTCTAATTTCAAATAGCCCCGTTCATTTCCTTTTTTTGCGATCAGCAGGAATGGTTTTCTTTTCAGGTCGATCGTGGCAAAGCCATCGTTGCCGCTTTTGGTGGTGCTGATAATGGTTTGCTGGTAGTCTCTTATTTCCAGTTCCACGCCACTCATGGGTTCGGTGGTAAGAATATTACTTACAGCAACCATCATGCTGTTGTTGTTGGCCCGTTTTGCAGTAAGGCCGATATTGCTGGCAATGATATTCCTTGTTGCCCAGCGATCCTTGTTATAATACGATTTGCTGCTGGGGTCATCCCTGCGGCTCCAGTTATAACCAAAGGGATAATAGGTATCGTACCTGTCCCAGAATGCATCGTCCTCATCAATACCATTCCGGTCGCCGTCGTAGCTTCTGTAATAATCACCTTCTTCCTCTTCATCCCCGCCTTCCTTATTTGTTGTGTCGGAAGAAAGATAAAGGGAATAATCAGGGCGGAAACCGATGGTAACACGGTAGATGGCGCCCTGTTCTGTTTTTAAGAACTTATCTATGTCTAAAGAGAAGTGTTGTTTTTTATGCAGGTCCAGTGTTTTGTCATCATCCAGCCGTAATGTTTTTTGAACGATGGGTTTACCAACCCTTCTCAGTTCGCTGTTGCCACCGAGGCCATTCTCCTGCAGGAACTGCGGCACATTGTTTTCAAATATCTTGATGATGCTGATATCAACCGCATTGAGGTTGATGGCCTCAAAAGGCAGTACCAGTCTTCCGCTGTTGGGTAATATGTTTCCTTTGCCATGAATTTTAACCGAAGGCATGCGGTTCTCGAAATTGATATTGGCGGCAAAGCCCTTGTCGAGGATATCGCCCCAGGTATTTTTTATCCCGGCATTGATGTTCACGGTGTAGTTGCCGTCCAGTTTTCCATTGCCAAACACTTTTACTTCGCTGCCGCTGATGGTATAAGAGATATCCGATTGCCCGCTGATGCTGATCAATCCATCCAGTTCCTGCCCCACGGCGATCACATCGCTGAACTGAACCGATGCATACTGCTGTGCCTCGTTCATGGCCACCACATCCAGCACTTTAAAATCGCCCAGGGCAGGCACGGCCAGCTGCCGGTCGCCTTTCACATCCATATTCATCGGCTTGCCATCCCATTTCAGATCGATATTGCTTACCGATTTCAGGCGGTCGATATTCTCGATGGTATAACGGTGCGATTTGGCTGCATCATTATGTTGCCAGCTTATCTTTAGTGTATTGTTGTTTTGAGAGGCGCTCAGTAATTTTTCCACCTGTTTGCCGTCTTCCACATCGGCTGTTTCCAGTTCGCCGCTGAAGTTCATTTTATTTTTTGTGCCGGAACTGCGTAAGCCATCATCAGAAATTTTAAAAGAAGGCTTCACCGTTTTCATACTGAAACGGAATTCGGAGAATTTGGAAGGAACCTTGGTGACCTTGCCCAATTTGAAACTTACTTCATACATTTCGTTGGGCTTTAACCAGGTCTCGGGTTTGAACTCGATCGTTCTTGCATCGAGCCAGAAAGCTTTTCCTTTTACAGCAGGAGAGAAGCTGAAAAGTGATTCTTTCACTTCTTCACCAACGGCATGCGTGGTGTTAGCATCGGTGGCCAGTTTGATCCGTACCGCAGATGTTTTGGAAATGGTGCCGGTGGTATAGGCATCAATGTAACTGCTGAAAGCCGGGTCTACATCGATCCATTTGTCTTTTTTGTTACAGGAGAACAGGAAAAGACTAACTGATAAGCACAGCAAGGCCTGCAAAAAGGTTACTCCGAACTTTTTGTTCAGGGGTTCACGGTCGTGTTCCATAAATTTGAAATTGTTTGTTGAAGTTGGGTTGACAATGGTGGAATCACCAATATCGGCATTTTTATTTGCTGTGTAAATGTTGAAAGAAAATTTGATTTCCACAATAGGTGGAGAAATCTCTTTTAGTTAAAAGATTTATAAATCAAAAAAACAGGATCAGTTGATCTTAGTTGCCTTAACCTTGTACGGATGGTTGGTAAGGGAAGAAGAAATTTCCTGGGTATATGAGTCTGCAGCCGTTTCCAGGATCTTTACCTGCACTTCCATATTGGAAGGGATGTCGATCCTGTTCTCATTGCGCAAAACCTTGTCCAGCCTGAGTGTGAAGGAACAGTTGTCCTGCCAGCTGATGCGAAACCGCAGCACCAGTTTCAGCGATTCGCTGGATTCTGTTTGATACATACCTTTTCTATCGGCAATGGTTATTACACCGGCCTGCGTATCGGCCACCCGGAATTTGCCTTCCCTGAACCTGGAACAATCCGGGGCCTGGCTGAAGGTATCGGCTGCCAACATAATAGATAAAAAAAGTATGGTAATACGTTTAATCACGGCAAGGCAATTCTTAATTCTTCATTTTTAATTCTTAATTGATCACCTGGTTCCTCAGCAGGTCTTCAAACTCATCCCGGCGACGGATCAACTGTGCTTTCCCGTCTTTCACCAGTACTTCGGCGGGCTTGTATCTTGAATTGAAGTTGCTGCTCATTTCAAAACCATAGGCGCCGGCATTGTAAAACAGCAGGTGGTCGCCCTCACGCACTTCATTCAGTTTCCGGTCCCAGGCAAACGTGTCGGTCTCGCAGATATTACCTACCACAGAGTATTCTTTTTCTGTCCCGGTTGGATTACTGATGTTTTCGATCTTATGATACGCTTCATAAAACATGGGACGTATCAGGTGATTGAAACCGCTGTTGATGCCAACAAAGGTTGTGGCCGAAGTTTCTTTGATAACATTAACGGAAGTAATAAGGTAGCCCGCAGCACTTACCAGGAACTTGCCCGGTTCAAACCAAACCTGCAAATGCCTGCCGTTGGCATTGGGATGATCGTCGAATGCTTCTTTTACTTTTTTTGCCAGCAGGGAAATATCTGTTTCCGAATCTCCTTCTTTGTAAGGCACTTTAAAGCCACCGCCCAGGTCAATGGAATCCAGTTCGGTAAAAGAAGGGATGATGTCGAATAATACGCCAATGCCTTTGATGAAGGTATCCACGTCTTTTATATCGCTGCCGGTATGTATGTGCAGGTTCTGGATGTAGAGGTTGTGCGTTGCTACCAGCGCAAGTATCTTATCCAGCTGATCTACGGGTATACCGAATTTGCTTTTATCATGACCGGTAGAAACTTTCAGGTTGCCTCCACCCATGATATTGGGCCGCAACCGTATTCCCACCGGGTAACTATGGCCGAACTTCTTCCCGAATTTTTCCAGGTTGCTCAGGCTGTCGATATTAATATGTACGCCCAGGCTTTGTGCTTCTTCTATTTCGGAAAAATGAATGCCGTTGCTGGTGTACAGGATATTTGCTGGTTCAAAACCGGCGAGCAGGGCAAGTTTTACTTCATTGATGGAACTGCAATCCACATTACAGCCAATGTTCTTAATGTGTTTTAGAACCTGGATATTGGTGAGCGCTTTGCAGGCATAGAAGAATTTTGTATCGGTTTGGGCAAAGGCATCGGTGAGCCTTTTGTATTGTGCCGATATGTGTTCGGCATGATATACATACAGCGGCGTACCAAATTCATTGGCGATCGAGATAAGTTGCTGTTGGGATAATGACGGCATTTTTAAATAAGAAATGGCATGCTGGTTATATATGATGGTTCGGGTTATGAAACTACCTCCAGTATCTGTGTGGGTTCCAGGTTTGCATTGCGCATGGCAATGCCTCTTACTGCATTGGCTGCAAAGTCCATGAATGCTTTTTGTGTAAGGACATCATCACTTACCATGGCAGGCACGCCGATATCGCCACCCTCACGTATGCTTTGCACGATCGGTATCTGCCCAAGGAAAGGAATATCAAATTCTTCGGCCAGGTTCTTACCACCGTCTTTGCCAAAGATGTAATATTTATTATCGGGAAGTTCGGCAGGAGTAAAGTAGCTCATGTTCTCCACCAAACCGATCACCGGCACTTTTAATTGTGCCTGCCCGAACATAGCAATGCCTTTCTTGGCATCGGCCAGCGCAACGGTTTGCGGGGTGGTAACAACGATCACCCCGGTTACGGGCACCGTTTGTACAATGGTGAGATGAATATCGCCGGTGCCGGGAGGCATATCGATCACTAAATAATCCAGTTCGCCCCAATCCACGTCGCTTACAAACTGGCGGATGGCGGTGCTTACCATGGGGCCACGCCAAACCACGGCCTGTTTTTCATCAATGAGCAAACCAATGCTCATCATTTTGATACCGAATTTTTCTATGGGTACGATCAATCCTTTATCGCCGTCGTCTTTCATCATCGGTCTTTCGCCCCGCACGCCAAACATGATGTGCTGGCTGGGGCCATAGATATCGGCATCCATCAGACCCACTTTAGCGCCGCCTTGAGCAAGGGCCAGTGCCAGGTTAGAAGAAACGGTGCTTTTTCCCACGCCGCCTTTTCCACTCACTACGGCTATGATATTCTTTACGCCGCTTAAAATGGTTTTTCCATCCTTGCGGTTACTGCTGGTATTGCTGGTAAAGTTTACTTTCACCACGGCTTCTTTATTAACCAATAATTTTACGGCATTGATACAGGCATTCATGATCATATCTTTCAGCGGGCATGCCGGTGTGGTAAGCACCACGGTAAACGACACATTATTGCCATCAATAACAATATCTTTTACCATGTTTAATGTTACCAGGTCCTTACCCAGGTCGGGTTCCTGTACATTACTAAGCGCCTTTAAAATGTCCTCGTTTGTCATCGTTCAATTATTTGTTAAAAAAACATGGGTGCCCGCAAAATTAATCACATAAGGCCTTACTTTGTTTATTAATTAAGGAATGTTGGTATTTTTGGTAAGCAAGCCGGATATGTCAACCGATATTGATTGATGAAGAAACTTATACCATACATTTTTACTGCTGCTTTATTCCTTCCTGCCGCTGCCAACGCCCAGTTTGAAACCTTTAAAGATTCCGTAGTTCAGTTATATGGTATTGTAATGACAGCCGACAGTCTGAAAGGACTGGAATCGGTTAGTGTGGTAGTAAAAGGACAGGGACGTGGTACCGTTACAAATAACAAGGGCGTGTTCAGCATTGTGGTGATGAAGGGCGATGTGATCGAGTTCAGCAGTGTGGGATATAAATCAAAACTCACTACCATACCCGCAAACCTGGAAGGAAACCAGCACAGCGTTATACAATTGATGGTTACCGATACGGTTTACCTGGCTGCTACCATCATAAAGGCGAGGCCCACCCGAGCCCAGTTTGAGCGGGATTTTGTAAATGCCCAGATACCCGACGACTATATAACCATTGCCCGGAAGAATAACAACGAAGCTACCCGTCGTTTGCTGGCTTCCTCACTGCCTACCGACGGAAGAGAATCTTCCAGCCAGTACCTGCGGCAACAGGCCAGCAAGGCATATTATTACGGACAGGCCCCTCCGCAGAATATCTTCAATCCCTTTGCCTGGGCCGAATTTGTAAAGGCCTGGAAAAGGGGCGATTTTAAAAAGAAGAATTAGGTATTATTTTCTCAATATCATCAGTAAATTTTAAGCAGGAATGTATATTGCTGTAATTTCGTTTTGATAATTACAGCATGAAGATTTTTCTCATAGGCTTTATGGGCAGTGGCAAAACTTACTGGGGCAGCCGCTGGGCCAAACAATATGACCTGCCTTTTTTTGACCTGGATAAACTGGTTGAGCAAAGAGAGAATAAGACCATTGAAGCAATATTTGAAAAAGAAGGAGAAGCGTATTTCCGAAAACTAGAAACCGATTGTCTCAGAACCTTGCCGGGCAATGGGTCATTCATTATGTCTTGCGGTGGTGGTGCTCCCTGTTTTAATAATAACATGCAATGGATGAATGCGCACGGAACCACGGTTTATCTTTCTGCTTCACCGGAAGTACTTTGTAAACGGCTGATGGATGAAAAGGATAAGCGTCCGCTGCTGAAAGATATT
This sequence comes from Ferruginibacter sp., assembly GCA_035328475.1. Lineage (GTDB taxonomy): Bacteria > Bacteroidota > Bacteroidia > Chitinophagales > Chitinophagaceae > Ferruginibacter. The sequence goes on along the minus strand of DAOLIP010000036.1, from coordinate 4,862 downwards.
CATCCGCCGCAACTACTTTCTTTTATTGAACAGAAGCTAAAGGAACGGGAACCTGTTTACCGGCAGGCAAATTTTATTTTACCTGCTGAACAATTGAATAACAACAGTCTTTCGCCATTAATAACCCATAACTTATAACCCGTCATTCACATGCACAAAACCTTTTTACGAACCGCCGCCATCACCGGGGCGATGGCTGTGGCGCTGGGCGCATTCGGTGCCCATGGTCTCAGGAAGATATTGGATGCGGAACTGTTACCCGTTTTTGAAACGGCTGTTCGTTACCAGTTCTATCATGTGTTTGCGTTGCTTGCTGCAGCGATATTGTATAAAGAGTACCCGGGAAAACTGATGCAATGGGCCGGTAACTTTTTTATCGGTGGCATGATCCTCTTTTCCGGCTCGTTGTATTTATTATGTTATGTAAAACACAGCCAGCTTTCATTGAACTGGGTGGGTGCCATCACCCCGTTTGGCGGTGCTGCCTTTATTGCAGGGTGGCTCCTGCTGTTTGCAGCGATCAGCAAAAAGAATTAAAACTGCTGTACTTTGCGGCGGAGTGTGACCAGGGTACCGTTCCTGTTCTCAATGCCGAATTCAATACCCACATCGGCCATTCTTTTTTTCATGTTCTTTAACCCGTTTCCGAACTGGCGCAGGGCATCCAGGTCGATGCCGATGCCGTTATCCTGTATGTAAAGGATCAGTTCATTCTCTTCCCGTACCAGGGTTATTGTCACTTCGGTGGCCTTTGAATGTTTCAGGATATTGTTCAGCGCTTCCTTCACTACCAAAAAAACATTTCTTCTTATCTCGCCGATCACTTCCACATTGGGCAGGTTATCGGGGATGTTGATGCGGCAGGTTACACCCGTGTCTTCAAAATATTCCAGCGCATAGCTGCGTATGTAGGCGATCATATTGCCCAGCGAATCGTTGCTGCTGCTCATACTCCAGATGATGGCATTCATCTTATTCAGCAATTCGTTGGCCGAAGAAGATATCTTATCTATCTCCGGGATGGAATTATCGGTGAGTTTGCTTTTAGCCAGCTCGCTGTACAGCCGTATCGTGGTCATACCGGCTCCCAGGTCGTCGTGCATATCGGCACTGATGCGGTTCCGTTCTTCCTGCTGGGCTTTGATCACTGCCAGCTGCGTTTCAAATTCTTTCTTCTCTGCGTCCAGTTTCAGTGCTTCCTGTTCCTTAATTCCCCGGATCAGTTCACTGCGGTTCTTGTAGGTAAGACCCAGTAAAAAGAAGATGAGCTCTAAGATGATGCCTATATAATAATAGAAAAGCGCATTGGAAAGCAGTGACCGGTACCGCACATTAAAAATGATGATGCCGAGTGATATGGCCGAAAACAGTACCAGCATGGCATTACCCGCTGCCAGGTAATTCAACAGCCTGTCTTTTTGTTTCGCCGCAAAATAAATGAAGAACACCCCGATGGCCAGTATCAGGAACTTCATGATATTCTCCAGGTAATATTGAGGCAGGTAGGTTTCGGTAAAAAAATGGAGGTAACTGTAAATGCCCAGCAGGAACAAAACAAAATATTCCCCGTATCGCAATACCCGGTCGGTGGTCTTATAGGTTTCTTTGGTATTGATGAAATTACGGGTGAAGCTGATATAGAAAATAACGCCCGCTACCAGCAGGAAGAAATCCAGGTAACTGAAATAAAAACCCGCAAACACCGTGGTCTTTCTTGCCAGGTACGAATTAAAGAATATGAGAAAGAACATGCATAGTGAATACAACGCATTATAAAGGAATTCCGGTTTGGGGCCTAATATGAAATTGGCCAGCATGAACAGGATCATCATTAGTACCACACCGCTCAATACCAGTCCGAAGATGTGAATGTCGCTGCGGGAGGTTACCGAGTACGACATAAAATCTTCCATAAAATTCAGGCTGATCACCCGGGGGTTGATGCCGTTAAAATCATTCTTCATTGGCTCCAGGCGTATCAGCACATCCGTTCTTTCACCGGCAGCAAGCGTAAGTTTTGTATAGCCGTTAATGAGGCTGTCGTTTTCGGGTTTTAAAACCTGCTGGTTTTCTTTATACATTTCTATTCCCCGGAAATAGGAGCCGGGGTACAGGTAGGCTGACCGTTCTGTTGCGGAATTATTAATCACCCGTATTTTAAGATAGAAGATATGGGGTATCATACCTGCCGGTATCTTTCTCCGCTCTTTAAAAGCGGTAAGCAGGGAAAAATCCTTTTGCAACACTTCCGGTATGGAAAGCGATGCACTTTTGTCGATGTAAAGCCAGGACCTGGAGATTAAGGAGCTGTCGCCCGAGATGGAAGCAATATCAACCACCATACTGTCCGGCCCGGCCTGTGCTTTAGCAGAGCCAAAGGAAAAACAAAAAAGAAGCAGGGCGGTTATATGTTTCAACAGCAGATGTTTTATCAAACCTACATAAATTCAATGATAACAAAAATGCTTGGAAGGGTAATGTATTTATTTGAACCACATAGGACATAGGAAACATAGGTTTTTAAAGCCTGCCCTGCAAAGACCCCAATTAGAATTCTATGTGTGTATTTCTATATCTCTATGCTACTATGTGGTTCAGGTACTTGTAAAAAAGGCTTCAGTTTCTTCCCAGGCTGCTTTTTGCCCGCTTCAGAAGCAGGGGTTTTCTATATCTTTGTGGCCGATGGCGAATAAACTTAAATCCTCCAAGGCAAAGGCTGCCGGCCCTGAGCAGATGAAACAGGAAAAAGAAGAGACGGTAGAGGTAAAACAATTACTTAAGGACGAACGTACGCATAAGATCGCCGGCAGTATTTTGCTGCTGTTTGCTTTTCTTTTCTTTATTGCTTTCACGTCGTATTTATTTACCTGGGGCGATGACCAGGACAAGTTCAGCTACCGTATGCTGCTTGCCAACGACATCAAAGTGCAGAACCTGCTGGGCACCTTCGGCGCTTTTATCTCAGAGATATTTGTGCGCCATGGTTTCGGGATCGCTTCTTATCTCATCTGCAGTACTTTTTTTGTTATTGGGGTAAACCTGTTCTTTGGCAAAAAGGTTTTTTCCATATCCAGGAACATCAAATACCTGATATTGGGATTGCCTGTTGTTAGTGTGGCGGCGGCCGTGATGTTCCAGGGCAAGGCATTTCCATACGGGGGCGCTGCCGGCGATATGATGCGGGACTGGATGTACCAGACGATCGGTAAGACCGGTACCATTGCTGTTTTATCGGTGGCTGTGCTTTCGTATGTTATCTGGCGTTTTAACCCCGTGTTTAAATTGCCTTCTAAAAAAACGGCGGATAGCCTGGAAGAAAATGCAGCGCCTGTTGCCGAGATCATTTCAGAAAAAGTAGAATGGAAAGAAGCGGAAGAACCCATTGCTTCAACCGGTAATTCACTCAAAGGCAATGGCGCTATGAAGGGTGTTCCGGTAGTGGAAGAGAAGTCACTGGATCATAAACTGAATGTGGTGGAGAAAGAAGAACCGGCCATCATTCAGCCGGTAGTAAAAGAAGAGCCTGTTATTGAACCCGATATTCCTTTTAAACCGGTAAGTGCCGTAAGCGATCTGCCGCTTGAAATTAAAACAGTGCCCGAAAAAACGGTGGAGGAAGCAGTAATAACAGCCGCAGCAAAAGTTGCCGCCTCCAAACCTTACGACCCGGTACTGGACCTGCGTGATTATAAATACCCGGTTCTTGACCTGCTCGAAAACCACGGCAGCGATAAGATCGTTCAGGATGCCAACGAACTGGAGAATAACAAGAACCAGATCATCAATACACTTAAAAATTACGATATTCAGATTCAGAAGATATATGCCACGGTTGGCCCAACGGTTACCTTGTATGAAATTATTCCGGCTGCCGGTGTTCGTATCTCCCGTATCAAAAACCTGGAGGATGATATAGCCTTAAGTCTTGCTGCATTGGGTATCCGCATCATTGCACCCATCCCCGGTAAGGGAACCATCGGCATTGAAGTGCCGAATGCCAAGAAGACGGTGGTGAGCATGAAGACCCTGTTATCGTCTGAAAAATTCCAGAAAAATAATTTCTCGCTACCCATTGCCATCGGTAAGAAGATCGACAATGAGAATTTCATCGTCGACCTTACTTCCATGCCGCACTTATTAATGGCGGGTGCAACCGGCCAGGGTAAATCGGTTGGGTTAAATGCCATTCTTGTTTCGTTGCTTTATAAAAAACATCCTTCACAGCTGAAGTTTGTTTTAGTAGATCCCAAAAAAGTGGAGCTGAGCATTTATAAAACGATCGAGAATCACTTTTTGGCAAAACTGCCCGGCGAAGAAGACGCCATCATCACCGATACAAAGAAAGTGGTGCATACATTGAACGCTCTTTGCATTGAGATGGATAACCGCTACGACCTGCTGAAAGAAGCCGGTTGCCGCAACATCCGTGAGTACAATGAAAAATTTGTAAGCCGTAAATTAAACCCGGAGAAGGGACATCAATACTTACCGTTCATTGTGCTGGTAGTAGATGAATTTGCCGACCTGATCATGACGGCGGGAAAAGAAGTGGAAATGCCCATCGCCCGTTTGGCCCAGCTGGCAAGGGCCGTAGGTATTCACCTCATCATTGCAACGCAACGGCCTTCGGTGAATATCATTACCGGTACCATCAAGGCAAACTTCCCGGCACGTATTGCTTTTAAAGTGAGCAGTAAGATCGACAGCCGTACCATTTTAGATACGGGTGGTGCCGAGCAATTAATAGGAAAGGGTGATATGCTTATCAGTTACAACGGCGATATTGTTCGTTTGCAATGTGCTTTTGTAGATACACCCGAAGTAGACAAGATCGTTGACTTCATTGGTGAGCAACGTGGGTA
>DAOLIP010000035.1:0-31675 GCA_035328475.1 Ferruginibacter sp. | reverse complement strand
GGTTCAGCGATGACCGGATACGGAAGGTATAACTGCCGGGTTCCAGGCTGGGAAAGTTCTTGCTGCGGTCACGGGTAACCACCCAGCTGCTGTCGAGTCCTTCTAATTTGTATTGATAATAAACCTGCTCTGGATCGGAATAATACAGGCCGGTATAATTGAACGTAAAATTATTTTCATCATGACTGAATACATTTGACCGGTTATCGTCAATATCCTGCAGGAATAACTGAACCGATTCAAGAACAGCCGTAGGTTTTTGCAACGAATTGGCAGGAGAGGAGTAAGAAAGGATACCATCTACTGTGCTCACCATTACCCTGCCCTCTTTATCCTGTGTAACAGCGCCCAGGTCTTCGGCATTTATCTTCGGCGTGCCCTGGTTGCTGTTGAGGTAAGAGATATTGCCTGTTACGGGATTCAGGATATCAAGCCCCAGTTTATGAACGATGATGATATTGCCCGACCTGTCTGTACGGAGTACGGAAATGTTCAGGTCGCTCAGTCCGTCGCTTACCGAGAAATTCGTGAATTTTTTCCCATCGTATTTGTAAATGCCGGCGCTTGCCGTACTGAACCAGATGTTTCCCTGCCTGTCTTCGGTGATGGAGTAAATATGATCATCCTTTATCTGGTCTTTCTTTGTGAAATAGGAAAAAACATTATCCTGCAGCATGGTTAGCCCATTGCCATCGGTGGCAAACCAAACCCGGTTCCTGCTGTCTTTATATACCGTATAAATATAGTTGGTGCCTGTACTGGCGTTATCGTAATTAGTAAAGCGGTAGGGTTTGCTGATATGGATGTTTTCCGGTTCAATGGTAATGGCCATGGTTCCTTCCAGGCTGCTCACATATACAGTATTGCCTTTTCCATTGATGGACAGGATACTGGCATTTTTAAACGCCGGGTTCTCCGTAAAGGGCCGGTGCTGAAGATTGTGTGGATCCAGGATGAACAATCCCTTTCCCATGCTTCCTACCCAAATGTTCTCATTGGTATCCTGGTAAAGCGAAGTGATGTCGGTCTTTTCGGTAAGTACCGGGATCGTTACTTTTTGTGCCTGGTAAATTCCGTTCCTGGAAAATACCCGAAGCACATCGTTATTATAATCATTCAGCCAGATATCGCCGTTCTGTGCCGATAAGATCGCATGTACGTGTTCAAAAACTGGAGAGCCGGGAATGGCGATCAGTTTTATCAATTCGCCGGGCGTTCGTATCAATCCGTATTCTGAAGAGGAGAGCCAAACGTTTCCCTGGTTATCCTGCAGCAGGCTTTCGATCTTATTGCCTGCTTTTACCTGCGATGCGGCATCAAGTATTCCGTTACCGAAGGAATATTTGTAGAGACCGTTATCCTGTGTGGCTATCCAAAGCATATCCTGTGCAGTGAGCATGGAATTGATCTGCCCGTAATTCCAGTTAACGGCGGCGGGCGGTATGCTGATCTTTTTATTTGAGTGATCGTACAAACAAAAACCCTTATCCTGCAGGCCGATCCAATAGGTATTTTTTCCGGCGGGGATAATGGATGTAACGATGTAATCGGGCAGACCAAGTTTAGGGCCTACTACAGTGATATTTTTTTGATTGCCTTTGATACGGCATATATTAATGCCCTGGTCGCTGCCGGCCAGTATATCTCCATTGTCGGCCAGTGTAATGGTGCTTATGTTCAGGTCGCTTAAACCATTGGCTTCATTAATGAGATACATATGCCGGCCCCTGATGAAATAAATGCCTTCCCCATTGGTGGCGAACCATAGGTTATCTTCCTTGTCCTGCAAAAAGGCCGTTATCTTTTTTTTGGGTGTTCCTTCTTCGGGGTTAAAATAAACAAGCTTTTTATTGCTGATATTGGCAATGCGCCCGCTTTTAAAACCCACCCATATTTTTTGCTGCCGGTCCTGGAACAGGGCAGTGGCTGTATCGTTATAATCGGGGTTGTCGAAATTTATCCTTGTATATTTTTCGCCATCGAATTTATATACGCCGTTATCCGTACCGGCATATATATAACCCTGGCTGGTTTTGAAAAGGGTATTTATTTTTACCGCTTTGTTGTCTTTTTCGAGTTTGAAGTATTTGTGCCCGATGGTTTGCGCTGCCGCTTCGGTAAAAAAGGGCATCAGCAGTATAAGCAGGATGAAACGGTTAATGGCGGGCCTCATGATGATACCAGGTCGGTTTTTACTTCCACTTTTATTTCCGATGCCAGTTTTTCATGCACCACTTTTGGTATAAGGATATTATGTTCGGCAAGTAATACGGTGAAGCTGGCTTTTACGCTTACTTTGCCCTCTTTCACCACCAGGTCGCATTTGATGATGCGTTCCTGGGTTACGCCATGTATGGTCAGGTTTCCTTTGGCCCTGACCGAATAGGACCCGTCTTTGGATAGATCAATGTCTTCAATGATACGGCCGCTGAAAGAGGCATTGGGATACTGCACACTTTCCATGTAGTTCTCATTGAAGTGTTCTTTCTGCAGCGGACTGTTGAACCCCGTGAATGAATTGATGCGGATGGTAAAAGCGAATATTTTTTTTGCCATGTCCAGTTTACCCCTCATTTCATTGCTGGATGCCTTGATCAGTTCGAGCGGGGCGTCGGAACTGAATGTGATACTGCCATTGCCGGTACTGAATACCTGTGCATGGGCAACGCCTGCATGTATTTGCAGGAAGAAAGCCAGTATGAACGATATGAAGTATAATTTCCGCATCTGTCCGGATCAGGTTACAAGTTAATTATAAAACAGCTAAAAGATACTGTTTTGAATCATTGGGGAAGATAGGCTAAAACAGGGGAGACACAGCTATAAGTTCCTGTGTGTTCCCCTATTTTCCAGTTGTTATTTTTTTCTCCTCCCCACGGTGAATACCCGTGAAATATTGAACCCGAAATAAATATCGCCCTTTTCCCAGAGCCCGGTTGTTTCGGAAATGAATGTGCGTTCATTCATGCCCCGTGAATTGGTGAAGTGGAGCTGGAACACGTGACCGCCTGTTTCAATATCGAAGCCCAGCGAAAGCGAATTGGTGGTTCCGGTAAGCCGGTAATTGGGCACCTGGTAATAATACTCTGCATTGATACTGATCCGTTTGGTGATCTTCTGTCTTCCGCCAATGCCTATCGCCATCAGCTCATTTGATTCGGATGCATACTTCACCAGGTTGCGGTGAATATAGGTAGGCATCAGTTGTATAGAAGTGCCTTCCGAAAATTTACGGCCAATGATGAGCTGGTGTGTAAAGTACAAACGGGAGGTATAATAATTTTTTCGGTTGGGATCTTCCCATTTCAGTGTTTTTAAGGCAATGGTAGGCACATAGCTTAGTGTGAAAGGCATTCTTCTTTTGCCGGTCGACTGCCTGAGTAATTTTAATTTAAAATAGGCATCGTAGGTTTTTTCAAACGTGCTGCGGCCGATACCCACCATCAGGTAACGGGTGATGCCGTAGTCAAATCCAAAACGCATGCTGGCATTGTCGAGACCGAACAGTTCATAACCTCCCCCGTTCAGCTTTCCAAACCGGTGCGATATCTTAACATCCAGCACACCTGCTGCAGCATTTTCTACGGTGTGTCCATTGATCAAGCGGGTGGTTTTAAAGGTGGCGGTGGTATAGCTGGTCTGGCTTTTTTCATCGCCGGCCACTTCTTTCTCCAGCAGGGATAAAAGGTCGGTGCTGTCTGTTTGTGCCATAAGCCTGGTGGAGTACAACAGGACAGAAAGGGCAATGCCGGTTATTTTTTTTATGCTGGTCATGCGAATGGTATTTGGGTTTACATTTTCTGGTCGAAGTTGGACAATACCGTTACTTCCACCGATTCGGCAATATTGTCTTTTACGATACTGGGTATGCTGATGTTGTAGTCGGCAAGTTTTACGAGAAACTTAGCCGTGGCTGAAACCTTTCCCGCTTTGAGGGTAATGGTGGCGGTAGTTGTTATCTTTTTTGTAACCCCGTGCATATTCAGATCGCCCGAAACCGGAACGGTATACATCCCGTCGGTGCTAAAGTTGACACGACCCATGTCGGTGATGCTGCCTTTGAATGTTGCCTTGGGAAATTTTTCACTTTCCAGGTAGTTCTCATTAAAATGTTCTTCCATCAGGGCTTTTTCAAAGTGAAAGCTTTTTATCAGTACAGAGAACTGGATCTCACCGGATTGTGCGTTCAGTACACTCAGCACCTGGTTATTGTCGGCCTTGATATTTTCAAGTGATGTTTTAGAGAAGAAGGAGATGCTGCCGTTCTTGGTATAATATTTTTGAGCAACTGCCTGGTTCAGCAGCATAATAAAGAGGGCAGTAAAAAGAATGACTTGTTTCATGTAACAGGATTTTTGTTTGTAGTTTTTGTTTAATTGTTGGGGGCGCCGTTGTCGATCCAGCATTTCAGTTTGGCGATCTCAGCCGGTGATAAAGCGCCGGAAGAAGGCATTGATTTTTCCACAACGGCCCTGGCATATACCCGGTCTTTTTTGGCGCTTACCTGGCTATGTGTCTGTAATATCACACCACCCGAGGCGCCGGCATCGTGGCAACCGCCGGTAGCGCATTTGGATGCAATGATGGGTTGCACATCGGCGGCATACTTTGCCGTAACTGTATTACAATCTACCGTACTCACGCTGCCCGGGTAAAGCAGTTCTTCTTTATCGGCATAACAACCGGTAATGACGGTTACAAGCAGTAAAATGATGCAGCCTGCTGTTGGGGTATTCTTTATTTTAACGGGTCTCATCATGATGATTTAATTGTTTAATGATCCGGCGGCGATCCATTTGCGTATTTGGGTAAGCTTGCAGTCGTTGAGCTTGGTACCTCCCTTAGGCATGGCCGGAAAACCGGGGAGGTGATCCACGCTCCCCATCAGTTTTCCATTTAAAGCAATTGACCGCACATTGGCATAAGTGGTCAGGTCTAATCCGCCGCTGATGAAACCGGGATTATGACAACCTTTGCAATGTATATTGATGATGGGCAACAGGGCGCCTGAATAAGTAAAACTGCTGGTATCACAATCATTGCAGGCGTTGTTCTTAGCACCCTGTTGTATCCATTTATAAATAATGCTTTTTTCGGCTGATGTTAAGGGAGAAGAAGGCGGTTGAGGCATTATTTTATCCGGGCGTGTTTCGTTCAATACCTCGTACAGTTCACTGCTGCCGGGATTGCCGGGGTTTACGGTGCCTGACGACATGATCTTATCATAGGAAGTGAGTTCAATACCATCTTGTTTAGAGATGGCATCGTGGCATCCGCTTTTGGCACAGCTTGAGACGATAAGCGGCAATACGTTGTTCTGAAAGTAAACCGTATCGGCACTGCAGGTTTGTGTACCGCCGCTAACCGGCGTGGGAGCAGTAATGCCCGGCAGTTCATGTTTGCAGGATGCAAAAAAATAAGTAAGTACCATTGCCAGAAGCAACAATTTTGCTGGTTGTTTCATTGTCGGGTTTATTTATCAGATACAATACAACGGGTAAGGTATATATCGCCGGGAATGCCCAGGTCGGCATCGCCCTGGCCAATACCACTGCAGATGCCTTTTATGTTTATCGACCTGTTCACGGCAACGTCATTGGCCGCTTCATCCAGGGTGCAGTTGATAAAAGCGCCGTCGGTACCGGTCTTTATGAGTATTACTTTCTGCTGACTGGCGTTTGTGCTTACCTCTGTTATTTGTCCGCTTACAAGCAGCACTTTTGATATATACTTTTTACCGGCCAGCACCGAGTCGGATGTAAAGAGGCTGTACAGTTCATCGGCATTCACCGGTATACCACTTAATGTTTTTACATCCACCGGTCCTTTGTTGTATAAATAAATGCCGGCCGATATGGAAAGCACCATAAGGGACAAAACAGAAATAAAGACTATTTTTTTTGCGTTTCGTTTCATGTAACCAAAACTAACCCTGCATAAAGCCTGTAAAAATTCAATCTTACCGAACGGGAAAAATAGCCGGCTGAACCGGGAAAGAGGGATATTGTAGTGGAGGATGGGAAGGCAACTGTTTGAAAGCTGATCACGAAGGCAGAGAATGATCATCTCCCCAAGCGGACAACAGAAACCGGGGAAGGAATTATTTTTCTTCCTCCTGCAGTATCTTTTTTATCAGCACAACCTGGCCGAGGTGATAATGAATATGTTCAATGATGCCCTGGATATTGCTGTAGTACGTTCCGTATTTTTTATCGGTAAAGTCTTCCCAAAGGCGGCTTTCGGGTAACTGTTCTATGAGTGCGGCAAATCTTTCCGCATCTGTCCAGGTCTTATCCAGCATTGCTTCCCAATCCTGCTGCGAATGCAGTGGCGGGTGATCAAAACTGTATGCATCCTTTGCAGTAAGCGGCTCACCGGCCAATACCCCGGCAACGGCGCTCACAAAATAATTCATGTGGTAGGTGAGCGTGGCAATGGTATTAAATGATCCGACTTTTGTGGTGGCCTGTTGCCAGTTTATCCCCGCCAGGGTTTCTTTTAGGTTTACCGAGGTCCAGTTTCCTCCGAAATGAACTTCGCTTAAGTGCTTTGCTATTTGTGCGGAAATACTCATATTCCTTTGCGAATAAGAAACGGAAGTTACGTATTAAAGCAAAAGAAGAAAATTGTCAGTCCAGTGTTTTCAATATGGCCAGGCCTTCTTTCCATTCTTTATGTCCCGAGGCGGTATTGATGTGACCGGCATTGCCGATATTGATGAACTGGCTGCCCCAGTAAGAAGCAAAATATTCTGCCCGTTCCAGCGATATCCAGGGATCATCGGCGCTGGCAACCACAATGGTTCTGAAAGGGATCTTGGCCAGCGGGATAGGGGCAAAGCCCGTTGCCGGGAAGGTATATTGCGGCGCTTCCAGGTCGCTGGGCGCCACCAGTAATGCTCCTTTTATTTTTCGTTTGTATTTCACTGCCCAATGTGCAATGGTGGAGCAGCCCAGACTATGGCCGATCAAAACAACGGTTGATGGATCGTAGGGTGCAAGGGCCTTGTCGATCGTTTCTATCCAGTTGCTGCAGTTGGGCGCATCCCATTCCTGCTGGTTGATGCGTTGAAAATTATCATTGTTCTTTTCAAAAAATGTTTGCCAATGATCGGGGCCGGAATTACCGAGGCCGGGGATGGTGAAGTAGTGGGTCATATAATTTTTACATCCGGGACTTTGTACGGTTGGGGGAATAATCCCTGTGTCCGTCCGGCTTGTGATGCTATAAAGGAACGAAATTTTTAAATAAGCAGTAAGGGTTTAAGTAAACCGTCAGTTCCTGATTACGCCAAAACCGTATCAGCTGCTGCTCATGTTTATTTTGAAGAATAATTTATTTACTTTCTTCGAATTTATTAAGTACAAAACGCATTCTATTGGCTTCGGGATGTTCAATGTCTACCAGCAAAGTGAGTTTCCCGTCGTTACCGCTAATGGTTAGTTTTGTAACCCATTGATCTCCGTTTTCATAGTTCAGGGTGCCCCTGATGTATGTATTGCCTTCTTTAAAAGGAAGTTGCCAGTTACAGTGAATTGAATCAATGGTTCCATATAAGGTATTATTTTCGGAAATAATTTCGAAGGTTTTTGAATCGTATTTAATGGTAGTTACCCGAAGTGTGTCCTTTATTTTAACTTCATTTTGCCCGTTTAATATCTCTGCTCCCGTAGAAGATAAAACGATTTTCTTATCACACTGGCTATAACAACAGGTAGCAATAGCGATACTGATAAATAAGAAAAATATTTTTTGTTTCATGGTTGATCTTTTACAAATTGAAAGATTTTATGGTAGCACTAACGTTCGGGGCTTGCTGCTGTGGGGCTTGTTGCTGTGTCCGCCCCATGTTGGCTGCAGTGTGTTATTTGTTTTCTATTATTAATTTAAATGTGGTGAAAGCATTATTTGCATAAAATAACTGCACAAAATATAACCCACTTGATAAGTTATCACGATAAAAATTTATGGTATACCCTGAAATATTTCTCTGTTCCTTAACTAATTGGCCAATTGTATTGTAAATTCTCATTGTCGCATTTTCAAATTTTTTCTCAGAAAGATAAGTTGATTTATACACAAACGGATTTGGGAACCATTTGTAAATGTGATTTTTACTATCTCCAATGACTGGTGGAGTTGGGCAACAATCGTCTTGGCAATAAGGAGGGAATGCTCCTGCATTATATACCGGGATACCGTTTTGGTAACTGCATAGTAAGTTGTAATCAGGGTCAGGAGAGAGTTCCCAAATATTAATCAGGGGATATCTAAGAGTTCCGATTCCTTCTACCCAATATTCTGGCCGGGGATTTGCGGAACTGGTTAATCTCAGAGTTCTTCTTTTCACTCCTGGAGAAATAGTTAAAGAGTCTTCATTGGAAACCTTGTAAGATCCCCCGTTCGCTAAAGTTATGCTGTCACCAAGTTTTAATGAAAAATCGAATAAAATTTTATCGCCTAATGACCCCCACCACCTGTAAACTTTTTTATTTTGAACATCTTCCCTTATGAAAGAAACCAGCCTGTTCTTTGCTGAATCTATATACTTTTTATAAGTGAATGAACCAATAATAGTATCTTTTTCAGGAATCAGCCATACCACTCTTCGGAATGAAAAATCGGCTAGCTGGACACGCCAGCAAGAATTATTAAAAAATGCTGGGTAGTCCTGTGCTTGCAAAGAGTTGGATATAAAACAGTAAATAAGAGTAAGTAAAAGAATTTTGTGTCTCATTGGTTACCTGTTTGTAAAAGATAAATTCCTCAATCAAACTCATTCCGGTACCCCAGGTTCTTCACATTTTTAACGCTTTCCAGTACAATATCGTCCTGGTATTCTTTAAAGGCTTCTAATTTTCCGGCGATGGAAGTGTCGTGTAAGGCTAATATCTGTGCGGCAAGGATACCGGCATTTTTTGCGCCGTTGAGGGCAACGGTAGCAACGGGAACACCGTAGGGCATTTGTAGAATGGAGAGCATTGAGTCCCAGCCATCGATGCTGTTGGACGATTTAACGGGTACACCAATCACGGGCAGTATGGTATTGGCGGCGATCATACCGGGTAAGTGTGCGGCGCCTCCGGCGCCGGCAATGATCACTTTCACGCCTCTTTCTTTTGCTTTTTGTGCATACTCACGCAGTCGCTCGGGTGTGCGGTGGGCCGATACGATCGTTAGTTCCGGCTCCACTTCAAACTGGCGAAGCATCTCTGCAGCGCCGTTCATTATTTCCAGGTCGCTTTCGCTGCCCATTACAATGCCCACGAGGGGGCCGTTGGCTGGTTGTTTGAAGTTTGATGTTTGAGGTTTGATGTTTGAGGTTTGTTTGGCCATAACACTCTGGTTTTAAATTTTGCCACTTATTTTGAAGGCGTTAAGGTATGAAATAAATAGAGAGAAATGGGGGTGAAGCTTGAAGTTTGAAGTTTCGAGTTTGAGGTTTGAAGTTTGATGTTTGTCACTGCTGCCTGTTTTTAAATTTTTGACCCTTGATCTTTGAAGCGTTAAGGTAAGCGATGAATGTGTAAATTTTCTTTGAAAGGGCACCAGCCTGTTCATAGAGGGTATTAAAAGTTTCCTGACCTATGTATTGGTTATCAAAACACCTGTATAATTGCGATTTAAGTTCACCAACTTCTCCTTTGGAATAACTCAGTGAACTCACAAACTCCAGTTTGCTGGCTCTTTCAAATCCTTCTGCAATATTATCCATAATAGAGCCGGCACTTCCCCGCATTTGGTCTCTAAGCCGGAAATCACTTTTTAAAGGTTCAATAAAAGTCAGTGAATATATCTCTTTAGATAATGCTCTTGCCAGTTGCCAGACTTCCAGGTCCTCAAATTTTGTAATAGTTGCCATGGGGAGATCAGTTTGAGGTTTAAGGTTTGAAGTTTGATGTTATGCAGAGCCTTTGAATAATGAGGTCTTCACAACCTCAAACCTCAGACTTCAAACTCGAAACTACAAACCATAAACCATTATAGCCGGAGTAAAAAAACAGAATTACCTGACCAAATCCCCCTTTAGTTTCAACAACTCCGTTTCGGCTAATTTGGTATTATACCTTGCTGCGATCAGACGATCATAAGCAAGCTCCAGGCTTTTTTGTGTTTCCCTTAATTCCAGGTAGGTGGAAATGCCGAGGCGTAATCTTTCCAATGCGATGTACACATTCTCTTTGGCCAGGATGATATTCTCTTCTTCCAGCGCCAGCGTTTTCCTTTGCAGTTCGTAATCTTTGAATGCATTGGTGATGCCGAGGTCGATCTTTGCTTTCTCGTTCTGGTAAGCGATGTTGAGGTAATCGATATCCAGCTTTGCCTGTTGTATCTGCCTGCGGGTGTTGAAGCCATTCAATATGGGAATGCTGATGCCAACCCCGTAGTTGAACCCGTTGTTGCGGCTGTACAACGGCGTAAAGGGATTGATCACCGTTTTGTTATCTGTTTTTGAGTAGTTGTATGCCGAGTTGAAGGTAAGAACGGGCCAGCGTTCGGCTTTTCTTTCTTTTAAAGTGAGTTTTCCGATATCAATATTCTTTTTAGTGAGCAGCAACAGCGGATTTGTTTTTTCCACAGCGCCCAGCAGGTCGCCGAGGATGATGTCGTTTGAGAAAATAATTGAATCAGAAACTTCATAACGGGTATTCAATACCACATTCATCAACTGGTTCAGTTGTTCTTTCAGTTGTTCGATCAACGTTTGTTGCCGTAGCCTTGCCGCCTTTTGTGCATTCAGGTCTACCTTGCCCTGCAACAGCTCGGGTTTGGCCCCGAGGCCCACACTTAATCTTTTCTCCGCCACTTTCACCCGTTCTTCATTGATGCTCATCTGTTCTTCGATGGCTTTCAGCAGTTGTTTCTGCCGAACGATATTGTAATAGTTGTTGATCACATCGGCAACGGTGGTCACCATCTGGTTCTTGATATTGAGTTCGCCCAGCCGCACAAACTCAGCCAGTTTATCTTTGGTGGCAAACATTTTCAACCCATCGAACAATGTCCAGTTCAGTTGAACAGAACCCGAGAGGGTATTGGACCGAATGGCCTTGCTTTCCCGCTTGGTACCATCGGCCAGAAGTTGTTTCTGGTTATTGTTGTTGAAAACAAGTCCGCCGGTTGCGTTCAATCTTGGTAAAAAAGCAGCCCTTGCATAGGAATTGTCCAGTGCATAAGAACTGGAATCGTTGCGTAATAACTTTATATCGAAATTATTTTCCAGCGCTGCGGCAATGGCCTGTTCCACCGATAATTTATTCTGTGCCATCACCTGGCGGCAACCCAGCAGCATAGTAAGGCAGAGTACCGTTATGTTAAAGCGATTCTTCATTAAAAAATGATTTATCATCCTTGTTGAGGAGTTGATTCGGGAATATCATCCAGTGCACTTCTTTTTTTCTTTGTAGAAAGATATGAATACATGGCAGGTATTACAAACAGGGTAAGTATCAGTGAGAACATGACACCACCCACGATCACAATACCCAGCGGGATGCGGCTGGTGGAGGCATCGCCCAATGACAGGGCAAGCGGCAATGCACCCAGGCTCATGGCCAGGCTTGTCATGATGATGGGGCGGAACCTGGCTACCGATGCTTCTGTAACTGCTGCAATTTTTTTACTGCCGGTCAGTTGTTTCTTGTTGGCAAATTCCACAATTAAAATTCCATTTTTTGTTACCAGGCCAATGAGCATGATCATGCCGATCTGTGAAAAGATATTCAGCGTTTGATCGAATAACCACAAGGAAAGCACGGCACCCGCCAATGCCAGTGGCACGGTGAACATGATCGTGAAGGGGTCGATGAAACTTTCAAATTGGGCAGCCAGTACCAGGTATATGAGCACCAATGCCAGCAGGAATGCAAACATGGTATTGCCGGAACTTTCTGCAAAGTCTCTTGATGTGCCGGTAAGGGCGGTAGAGAACGTATCGTCTAATAATTTCTTTGAAATGGCTTCCATTTCTTTGATGCCGTCACCCACTGTTTTGCCAGGTTGCAATCCCGAAGAAATGGTGGCGGAGCGGTAACGGTTAAAGTGATAGATAGTGGGCGGTGTTACTTCTTCTGAATAGCTGATCAGGTTTTCAAGTGGAATGGCATCGCCGCTTTTATTACGTACATAAATTGTTTTCAGGTCGGAGGGGTCGTCACGGTCTGCACGAACCACCTGGCCCAGCACCTGGTATTGTTTTCCTTCCTTGGTAAAATAACCCATCCGCCGGTTGCTCATGGCCAACTGCAGTGTTTGTGATATGTCATCCACACTTACACCGAGGGCACTTGCCTTCATACGGTCGATATTGATCCGCAGTTCCGGCTTATTGAATTTAAGATCGGCATCCACGCCCTGCAACACCGTACTTTTATTTGCTTCTTCCAGGAATTTAGGCAGTACTGCTTTTATTTTCTCCGGGTCAACATTCTGTAAAACAAACTGTACGGGCTGGCCCGAACGCCGGTTCACCGAAATAGTTTGTTCCTGGATGGCAAATGCCCTTCCTTCGGTAAAGCGGGGTATTGTTTTATTGACCCAGTTCACCACATCCTGCTGACTTCGTTTTCTTTCCAACGGGCTGGTGAGTACGATTCGTACAAAGCCGGAGTTGGACGAACCCGAACCGGTGAAGCCGGGAGCCGTCATGCT
Source organism: Ferruginibacter sp. (assembly GCA_035328475.1). Taxonomy (GTDB): domain Bacteria; phylum Bacteroidota; class Bacteroidia; order Chitinophagales; family Chitinophagaceae; genus Ferruginibacter. Next base: position 19,024 of record DAOLIP010000035.1, on the reverse strand, counting down.
CACCATGTACTTTTTTTCCGGAATGGAATCAAGCAGGAAACTGGAAAGTTTATCCATGAACTTATCCATGGCATCGTATGCCGTTCCTTCGGGTGCAGTAACCGATAAACGGAAAGCGCTTTTATCTTCCATGGGGGCCAGTTCGCTTTGCAGTTTGCCGCCGATAAGATAAATAACGCCGAAACAAACAATCAGCAGCACCAATGCCATCCATCTTACCCGCATAAAACCGGTGAGTAAGCGGCGGTATCCATTTTCCAAACTGCGGAAGAAAGGTTCGGTAACGGTATAGAACCAGGAATGTTTGTGCGACTTGCCGGCCAGGTACACATTGAGTACCGGTGTTAAGGTAAGTGATACAAAGGCGGATATGAGTACGGCTCCCGCCACCACAATTCCAAACTCACGGAACAGTCTTCCTACAAAACCCTGTAAGAAGATGATGGGTAAGAATACAATGGCAAGGGTGATGGATGTTGCGATTACCGCAAAATAAATTTCTTTGGAGCCTTCTTTGGCTGCCTGCCACTTGGGCATTCCGCCTTCTATCTTTTTATAGATGTTTTCGGTTACCACAATGCCGTCATCCACCACCAGCCCCGTTGCCAGTACAATGGCCAGTAAGGTAAGTACGTTGATGGTAAAGCCGGAGAAATACATGATAAAGAAAGCGCCGATCAGTGAAACGGGAATATCGATCAGCGGGCGTATGGCAATGAGCCATTCCCGGAAGAACAGGTAAATGATAAGGACCACCAGTATAAAAGAGACGAGCAGTGTTTCGCCCACTTCATTGATGGACTTACGGATGTATTGCGTCTGGTCCCACGACATTTCAAAGCGGATATCGGCCGGCAGGTCTTTTTTTATCTGGTCAATGCGTTTGGTGATCTCATCGGCAATAGCGATGTAATTGGTGCCGGGTTGCGGAATAACGGCAATAGCGATCATGGGAACACCGCTTTCTTTTAGCACGCTTTCTTCGTTCTCGGGCCCCAATACGGCTTCGCCGATATCTTTTAAGCGGATATCGGAACCATTCACATTCTTTACAATGAGGTCGTTGAATTCTTCTTCGGTATTCAGTTTGCCAAAAGTGCGTATCGACAGTTCGGTGGCATCGCCGGATATCTTACCCGAAGGTAATTCCACGTTCTCTTTCATCAAGGCGGCCTGTACATCGGCCGGGGTAAGTGCAAAGGCGCTTAGTTTGGCCGGCGAGAACCAGATACGCATGGCGTATTTCTTTTCGCCCCATATCACCACATTGCTTACGCCCGGAACAGTTTGTAAACGCTCCACGATATTATTGTTGGCAAATTCGGTTATCTGTAATGAGTTGCGGATATTACTCTGCAGCAGCATGATGATCACCGGATCGTTGCTGTTATCGGCCTTTGATACCACGGGGGGTGCATCCAGGTCGCTCGGTAAGGAACGGGTTGCCTGCGAAACTTTATCCCGAACATCATTGGCTGCTTCTTCGAGGTTGGAGCCCAGTACAAATTCAACGGTGATATTACTGCTGCCCTGTGAACTTTGTGAAGAGATATTTTTAATACCGGCAATACCGTTGATGGCTTTTTCCAGCGGCTCGGTGATCTGAGTTTCGATGATCTCTGCATTGGCGCCGGGGTAGGAAGTACGAACACTGATGTTTGGAGGATCAAGCGCCGGAAAATCACGAATACCCAGGAAATAAAAACCAATGCCGCCAAATACCACGATGAGTATGTTGAGTACAATGGCAAATACGGGCCTTCGTAAACTGAATTCTGAGATATTCATGTTCGGCTACTTATTTATTTTAGTGATGGAAACTTTTGCATCGGGTTTAAGGCTCATCAGCCCGGTGGTGATCACCGTATCTCCTTCTTTTACGCCGCTTATTATCTGTACAAGGGCAGAATCCCTGAGACCGGTTACTACATCTACAAAGCTGGCAGTTCCCCCACGGTAGATGATCACTTTCTTGCCACGTGCCTGGGGTAATATGGATTGGCTCGGCACCATCAGACCATTGGGATCGGTATTAAAATTGGTTGCCACTTTTGCAAACGTACCCGGTAATAATTTTCCATCGTTATTGGTAACCACGGCCCTGATGTTGAGGCTGCGGGTATTCTCAGCCACGCCTGATTCTGCAGCTATGACTTTGGCTGTATATGTTTTTGGATTTCCTTCAGTGGTGAAATTAACCGATTGGCCAATGGTAAAACTGTTGGTGAATTTTTCAGGCAAAGTGAAATCCAGTTTCAGCTGGTTGTTCTGGCGGATGGTGGTTAGTGTGGTTGCCGGGCTGATATAAGCACCGGCGCTTATATTCTTCAAGCCAAGTGTGCCGCTAAAGGGGGCCCTTATTTCTGTGCGGCTGATATTGGTACGAACAATTTCCATATCGGCCTTAATGGTATTCACCTGCAAAGCGCTGAGGTCGTATTCCTGCTGGCTCACACCGTCGATCTTACGCAGTTCGCCCATGCGGCTTACGGTTTGTTCGGCTACTGCCAGTTGTACCTGTAATTTTTTTAATTGAGCCTGCAGATCGCCATCAAATATCCTGGCAAGCAGGGTGCCTTTACCCACTACTTTTCCCTCATTGAGGTTGAGATAAACAAGCCGGCCCGAAATTTCGGGATGTATCTCTGTTTCTTCATTGGGAATGAGGGAGCCAGGCAGTTCGGCTTTATCGGTCACCGTCATGGTCTTAACGATATAGCCCTCTACTTTCATTACCTGGGATTTGGGAGCAGCCGGGGCAGTTGCTTTTTTATCGCTTCCCTTGCAGGAGAAGAGTAAAAAAGCCGAAAGTAAAAAGCTGCTGAAAAAATAAATGCTGCGAAAGAATAGTTTCACCTGGTTTTAGTTTGATTCAGGCGATAAAATTAAGGCATAATCAGCTGTGATGGCAGTTTTTTATATAGCCGGTCGTCCTATTCTAATGACTTTATAATAAGGCTGTGTTTGATACGGTTGGCCTGGTGGATGAGCTCCTGTTTTTCCCTGCTTAAAATGGTAATATGGCCCATCTTACGGCCTGGCCTGGTTTCTTTTTTACCGTAGATATGAACGAATACGTTTTCTAATTGTAAGATCTCATTCAATCCTTCATAAACAGCTTCGCCCGAATATCCTTCAGCGCCGATGAGGTTTACAATGGCTGCCGGTAAAATATGATCGGTGCATCCCAGCGGATAGCCCAGCATTACCCGCCACAGCATATCAAACTGGCTGCTGTAATTTGCTTCAATGGTATGATGGCCACTGTTATGCACCCGGGGAGCAGTTTCGTTCACAAACACATTATCATCGAAGTCAACAAATAATTCTACGGCAAAAATGCCCGGGCTTTTCAGGTCCTTCACCACTTTCAGCGCAACGGCTTCCACCTTCCACAGTACCTTTTGCGGAAGATCGGCCGGGCTTATCTGGTAATCGAGCAGGTTGAGCCGGTTATCAAATACCATATCTACCGGCGGGTAAAGCGCTGTTTCACCCTTATCATCCACCGCTATGATCATCGACACTTCTTTTTTTATGCGAACGAGTTTTTCGAGTACGGCCGGGGCATCAAAACCTTTTTCAAGGTCGGCATGTGTTTTAATGAGCTGAACGCCTTTCCCGTCGTATCCACCCATACCGAGTTTATGAGCGGCGGGTATATAATGACCCTGTTCATTCAGTTCGGCCAGGCTGTTGGTAATAATGAATTCGCTGGTAGGAATTTCATTGTCTTTGTAAAACTGCTTCTGAAGTATTTTGTTTTTGATGATCCGCAGTGCCGCTGGTTTTGGATAGATCCTTACACCTTCCGCTTCCAGCTTTTCCAGTGCCTCTACATTCACCGATTCAATTTCGATGGTAAGGGCATCCAGCCCTTTGCCGAAATTATACACATCATCAAAGCTGGTTATGTTACCCTGGGTAAAGTAATGGCATAAATGTGCCGAAGGGCAGGAGGGATCATTCTCCAGTACAAATGTTTCAACGGGGTAGTTGGCGGCGGCTTGTAATAACATACGGCCTAACTGGCCACCGCCTAAAATGCCGATTTTCTTCATGGGACAAATATAGAGTCTGAAACTTGAACCGGAATAAAGAATTGCTATCTTTGATAACAGAATGACTCCCGATTATCCACATAAACTCTTTTCCGACAAGCGTAACAACTATTCCCTGTTGATGCTTACGCTGGCCATGGATTCGGTAAATTAATTTGAATACAGCCTGGAAAGCTATTTTTTATTTCAAATTAATTATAATGGAAACAACAACACTTCAGTCTTCAACAAGCAACAGCAAAACTGATTTTCTTCCCCTGCAGGGAACCGACTACGTAGAATTTTATGTAGGAAATGCCAAGCAGGCGGCGCATTTTTATAAAACCGCTTTCGGTTTTCAATCGTTGGCTTATGCCGGTCCCGAAACAGGCATGAAGGATAAGGTAAGCTATGTGATCCGCCAGAACAAACTAACGTTTGTATTAACTACCCCTTTAAAGAGCGGCAATGCAATTGCCGATCATATTTATAAACACGGCGACGGGGTAAAAGTACTTGCCTTAAAAGTAGACGATGCCAAAAATGCTTATGAAGAAACAACCAAACGGGGTGGCCGGCCGTACCTTGAACCAACTGTTTTAAAAGATGATAACGGAGAAGTGGTATTGAGCGGAATACATACCTACGGTGATACGGTTCATATTTTTGTTGAGCGGAAAAATTATAAAGGTGTTTTCATGCCGGGCTTCCGGGAATGGAAATCAAATTACAACCCCGCAGAAACCGGTTTATTGTATGTTGACCATTGTGTAGGCAATGTGGGGTGGAACCAGATGAATCCCTGGGTTAAATTCTATGAAGAGGTGATGGGCTTCCGCAATATCCTCAGCTTTGATGATAAAGATATCTCCACCGAATACTCTGCCCTGATGAGTAAAGTGATGAGCAATGGGAACGGGTATGTAAAATTCCCGATCAACGAACCGGCCGAAGGAAAGAAAAAAAGCCAGGTGGAAGAGTACCTGGATTTTTATAATGGCGAAGGCGTGCAGCACGTAGCTATTGCCACCAATGATATTGTGCATACCGTTACCGAATTGCAGAACAGGGGAGTAGAATTCTTATCAATCCCGGCCAGTTATTACGAAACCGTTCTGGAACGTGTTGGAAAAATTGATGAAGACCTGGAACCATTGCAAAAGCTGGGTGTGTTGATCGACCGCGATGAAGAAGGTTACCTGCTCCAGATTTTCAGTAAGCCATTGGAAGACCGGCCTACTTTATTTTTCGAGATCATTCAACGCAAGGGAGCCCGAAGCTTTGGTAAGGGTAATTTTAAAGCCCTGTTTGAAGCATTGGAAAGGGAACAGGATGCAAGAGGTAATCTGTAAAAGATTAGCAGTTAAATACAGTAATCGCATGAAAATCATGCGGTTACTTTTGTTTATTGGTGAGTAGAAAGCAGGAATTAGAGCCATGATGCTTTTATATTCAATTATTTTTTTTACTTTTAAAGTCGCAACAAAATAATCCACTCAAATTAATGGGCCGCTTACTTTTTAGATCATGTGTGACGGTATTCATTGCAATTTTTGCAGGAAATGCCTGCTATTCACAAACGGCATTCAACGATAATCAAAAGAATTCTTACCGGGTAGGCGGAACATTCAACAGGCTGGAAGATTCTTTAAAGAAACAGTTTGAAGACAGGCATCTTGCATGGCCTCCCCAATCAATCTATATCCGCTCATTTAAATACGACCGCCAGTTGGAAGTTTGGGTAAAGAATGAGGGTAAAGAAACGTTCAAACTTTTTAAAACATACAAGGTTTGTATGCAGAGCGGTACCACGGGGCCAAAAAGAATGGAAGGAGATTACCAGATACCCGAGGGCTTTTATTACATCAATGAGTTCAATCCAAACAGTAAATACCATTTATCGCTTGGACTCAATTATCCCAATGCATCCGACAGGATATTGAGCGATTCCCTTCGTCCGGGCGGCGCTATTTATATCCACGGTAATTGTGTTTCCACCGGCTGCATCGCCATCAGCGATCTGCCCATCGAAGAATTGTTCATCATTGCCAGCCGTGCCCGGGCAAATGGCCAGGATTTTATTCCGGTGCATGTTTTTCCTGTGCGGTATGACGTAAAGAAATCCATCCAGTACCTGGCCGAAACAACCATCCGTAACCAGGTGGTACAGAAATTTGCCATTAAACTCAAAGAAGCCTTCGATTTTTTTGAAGAAAGAAAACAACTGCCGGTAATTATGGTGAGTAAGTCGGGCGAATACGTGATCAATTAACGCATCAGCACCTGTACCGTTTCGGGGGTGCGTTGCATCAACAATACTGTTTTCCCTTTTGTAAGTTCCTCGTACTTTTCCCTTGAATAATGCCGGATGGTCAATAAGGTAAGATTCTTTTCCAGTTGCACATCAAATATCCCCGAAGCAGCCAGCGCCAGTTTTTCAATCTTATCGGGCTTGTCATCCAGGCAGCATAACAAACTTACCGCCCCGTTCTGAGAAAGGTTGGGCCGTATCTTGATCTGCGAAAACATCTCATGAAGTTGTGCGATTGGTTTTTCTTCCACGAAAGAAAAATCCTTGGAGCTTAACTCCATCAGCACCTGGTTCTTCTTCAGCACAATAATGGGGGGCAGGTTATGAACCGGTTTATGGCTGATGACTGTACCGGCGATCTCCGGTTTTAAAAAGCAACGCACATGAAGCGGAATATTTTTATTCTCTAACGGCTTGATGGTTTTGGGATGGATCACCTGTGCACCATAGTACGCCATCTCCACCACTTCGCGGTAACTGAGTGCATCTATTACCTGTGCTTCCGGGAGTTCTTTCGGATCGGCATTCATCACTCCTTCTACGTCTTTCCAGATGGTCTGGCTTTCTGCATTTAAGATATTGGCAAAAATGGCGGCACTGAAATCGCTGCCTTCTCTTCCCAGCGTGGTGCTTTCGTTCTCGTCGGTGGCGCCTATAAAGCCCTGGGTTAATACGATGTTGTATTCTTTAAACAGGGGTTCGATTTCAGCCTGTATCTTTTGCCGGGTATAACTCCAGTCGATGGCTGCATCCCGGAAATTGTCATCCGTTCGCACAATGTCCCGAACATCGATCCATTTGTTCTTTATCCCTGCTTCATTCAGGTAATTACTCACCAGTGATGTGCTCAGTAATTCGCCGCAACAAACCACCTGGTCGTAATAATAATCGTAACCCTTCACCGGTTTATCATGCAGCAGCCATTCAACTTCTGTAAAAAAATCTTTCAACTGGTTTTCGGCCTGTTGCCAGTTGATGGTAATAAGGTATTTAAGCAGGTTTAGATGTGAATCCTTCACCTGTACAAATAATTTCAATGCATCTTCCTTGCGTCCTTCAAAAAATGCATCCACCACTTTTTCCAGCGCATTGGTGGTTTTGCCCATGGCAGAGATGATAACGAGTATTTTTTCTCCGCTGTACGACCGTAAGATATTCCCGGTATTCTGTATCCTTTCTGCCGTATTGATACTGGCGCCGCCAAACTTAAAAACCTTCATTCGTTGTGGGTTGATTGAGTAAATTGGGTTAATTTAGCCCTGATAAAATGATTGCAAAAATCGTTAATCTTGCCCAATAAAGGAACAATTGCTTAATCAAATAAGTCATCATGATCATTAACCGCAGAATACAAACCCTGGACGAATTCACGATCCAGCAAATGAGGGATTTTCCACATGCCACCGGCGAACTGGCCGGCCTGCTTAGGGATATCGGCCTGGCAGCAAAACGGGTGAATGTGGAAGTGAACAAGGCCGGGCTGGTAGATATTTTAGGTGATGCAGGAAGCATCAATGTGCAGGGCGAAGAAGTGAAGAAGCTGGATGTGTATGCCAATAACCAATTTGTTGGTGTGTTGCAGCATGGCATTAGTTGTGCAGGCATCGGCAGCGAAGAACTGGATGATATTGTAGTATTTGATGATCCCGTCAGCAATAACAGCAAATACGTTTGTCTTTTCGACCCATTGGATGGCAGCAGTAATATCGATGTGAATGTTTCCATCGGTACCATCTTCAGCGTTTTCAGGCGGGTGAGTGAACTGGGCAGGCCGGCTACCAAAGAAGATTTCCTGCAGCAGGGAAATAAACAGGTAGCTGCAGGTTATGTCATCTATGGCTCATCTACCATGCTGGTATATGCTACTAGAAGAGGAGTGAACGGTTTTACCTTAGATCCTTCCATCGGGGAATATACCCTCAGTCATCCCAATATCGTGTGCCCGGATAAAGGCAAAATGTATTCGGTCAATCACGGTAATTTTTTCCAGTACGATGAACCGGTTAAAAAATACATCACCGCCTGCCAGAAAAAAGACAAAACAAACGGCGGCCCCTATACCCAACGATACATCGGCAGTATGGTAGCCGACGTTCACCGCAACCTGATCAAAGGGGGCATCTTCATGTACCCCGGCACCACCGATAAGCCAAAAGGGAAACTGCGTTTATTATATGAATGTAATCCCTTTGCTTTTATTGTGGAAAGGGCAGGAGGCATGGCCACCAACGGCAAGATAAGGATACTGGATGTGCAGCCAACCGAGCTTCACCAGCGTACACCCTTATTCATCGGCAGTAAGGGGATGATGGAAGAGTTAAACAGCTTTTTAGATTCCTGAAATGGAAATAATTGAATACGAAAATAAATACCAGGCCGATTTTAAGCGATTGAACTTGGAATGGCTGGATAAATATGATCTTACCGAAAGTCATGACCTTGAGATACTAAACAATCCAATGGGAACGGTGATAGACAAAGGTGGCCATATCTTCCTCGCCCTGGAAGCGGGCCGGGTGGTTGGCACGGCCGGCTTATGGAAGAAAAATGCAAAGGAATATGAGTTGGTAAAAATGTCGGTAGATCCGGCATACCGTGGCAGGGGTATCAGTAAGCTGTTGCTTGATCGTTGCCTGGACGAAGCAAAAAAAATAAATGCAGAAAAGATCTCCCTTTTTTCGAACAGTAAATTGCTTACCGCCCTCCGGCTTTATGAGAAATATGGATTTCATCACGTAGCAGTGACCGATTCTCCTATGGCAACAGCAGATGTGAAAATGGAGTTATCTTTATCTCCCAATCAATAAAAATGGCCAATACGATCATTTCGGTAAAGAACCTGGTTAAGAATTACGGAACCTTCCAGGCGGTAAAGGGGATTTCTTTCGATGTATATGAAGGAGAGATATTCGGTTTGCTTGGACCCAACGGCGCCGGTAAATCAACCACGCTTGAAATTATGGAGACACTCCGTACCAAAACAAGCGGCGTGGTGACTGTTTGCGGACTTGATCTCGATAGAGAGCCGGATAGCATTAAAAAGATGATCGGTGTTCAGTTGCAAACATCTGGCTTTTACCCCGGACTTACCCTTACTGAACTTATTGAATTATTTGGCGGGTTGTACAACCAGCCTGTCAGACCGATTGAATTGCTGAAACTGGTAAACCTTGCGGATAAAGCAAAAAATAAATATAAGGAAATGAGTGGCGGACAAAAACAGCGATTCTCCATTGCCACCACGCTTATCAATAAACCAAAAATTATTTTCCTGGATGAACCTACTACCGGCCTTGATCCCCAGGCAAGACGTAACCTCTGGGACCTGATAAAGAGTATCCGTTCGCAGGGAGCCACGGTCATTATCACCACGCATTATATGGATGAAGCCGAACAGCTGTGCGATCGCATTGCCATTATGGATGAAGGAAAAATCATCTCATTGGACAGCCCTGATAAGATGATCGATGACCTCATTCACAGCGGCTTTGAGCGCCCCAAACAGGTAAAGGCCGCCAGCCTGGAGGACGTTTTCATACATTTAACAGGCAAGGAAATGAGGGATGAATAAAATGCTGTTTATTTGCAATAAAATTTTCAATAAAAAAAGTATCAATGAAAAAAATTCTCTTTAGTACCATGGTATTGTGTGTTGCCTTTCTATCTGTATCGGCACAAAGCGGGATAAAATCAAAAACGAAGCCGGTGGCAAAAACATCATCTGCTGTTGCTATGAAAAACCTGCTGGATAGTTTCAGTTATGCTGCCGGTGTTAATGTGGCAACCAATATGAAGGCACAGGGCATCAGCCGGCTCAACACCGCGGCCATGCAAAAAGGAATTGACGACGTGTTTAAAAATAACAAACAATTATTAACTCCTGAAGCAAACGGGGCCTGTATGCAAAAACAACTGGACATTTTTTCGGCAGAGAAAGATGCGGCTGCAAAAGAGAAAGGAAATGCATACCTGGAGAATAATAAAAAAAGAAAAGGAGTGATCACGCTGCCCAGCGGATTGCAATATGAAGTGATCAAGAGCGGGGATGTAAACGGCATCAGCCCTAAAATTGTTGATACGGTTGAAGTGAATTATTTAGTAGGGTTGATAGACGGAACTGAAGTGGAGAATTCTTTTAAGAGCGGGCAACTGGCAGCCTTCCCCGTGGGTGGTGTGATAAAAGGATGGATTGAGATATTGCAGTTGATGAAGCCCGGCGATCACTGGAAAGTGGTAACCCCAAGCGAACTGGCTTATGGCCCTGCAGGCAACGGTGCTGCCATTCCGCCAAACTCGGTGCTGGTATTTGAAATTTCATTGGAAAGAATAAGAGCTGCTGTGGAAGCCCCAAAAAATAATTAAAACAATGGAAGACCTGAGATACCCTATAGGGAAATATATTGTTCAGCCATTCTCCGATAAACTATGGCAGGAATGGGTGATGGATATAAAGAACCTGCCCCAGCATCTGGAGAATGCGGTACTTAATTTAGACGAGGTCCAGCTGGATACGCCTTACCGGGAAGGGGGCTGGACGGTAAAACAACTGGTGCACCATGTGGCCGACAGCCATATGAACGCCTACATCCGTTTTAAACTGGGACTAACAGAAGATAACCCCACTATTAAGCCATACGTTGAAGCTGCCTGGGCGGAAATGGCCGATACAAAAAATCTTCCCATCAATATTTCACTCACCATACTACATGCCGTGCATGCCAGGTGGAACGAGGTGTTAAAGAGCATGGACCGCACAGACCTTGACAGAACGGTATTTCACCCGGAACATCAAAAGCAATTAACTCTTTGGGAGTTACTGGGCATGTATGCATGGCACAGCCGGCATCACACGGCGCATGTTACGTCTTTAAGAGAGAGAATGAAATGGTAGGAACGTTGCTCTGTTAATCCGTTAATTGATTAATTGGTAATACGGATTAACGTTTAAACAAATTAACCAATTAACGTTTCATGAACTGGAAAACACTTTCTTCAAAATATTTAAGCAGGCACATTTATTTCACTGCCCGGGAAGACCGTTGTGAAATGCCCGACGGCAGCATTGTAGATCCTTACTTTGTGGTGGAACTTCCTACTTCTGTTTGTGCACTGGCGATCACTGAAAATAATGAGGCCATCCTGTTGCAGCAATACCGGCACCCGGTAAAAGAAACATTGCTGGAAATACCCGGTGGATTTATAGACAGCGGCGAAGCTTCTGATACTGCGATCGCAAGAGAACTGCTGGAAGAGACCGGTTATGCTTTTTCCACTATTCATTTTGTTGGAAGAGTAGCTGCCAATCCCGGGGTGCTGGATAACTATACCGATCTTTACCTGGCTACCGGAGGAAAAAAGATAGCTTCACAGCAATTAGACCATAACGAGGAGATCGAGATAAAACTTTTCCCGCTGGAAGAAGTGCGGCAGATGCTGATGCGCAACGAATTCAAACAGGCCCTGCATACCACGTGCATCTTTTATGCACTCAATAAACTGGATTCACTTAAATAGACCGGGTTCTACTTCTGCCACGAGGAACACACTTCCGCACACAACGATCACATCTTCTTTCCCGGCATTTTTGATGGCCTGTTTTATGGCGCTGTTCACCTCATCATAACTTTCGCCGTGCAGGCCAAACCCTGCTGCTTTTTGTTTTAACTCATCATGCGGCATGGCCCTGGGTATATGGGCATTACTGAAATAATAATTTCCCTGGTTTGGTAATAGCGCCAGTATTTTGTTGATGTCTTTGTCTTTTACCATACCTAAAACAAAGTGGGTTGCCGGCCAACTGCTGCCTGCCACCGACAATTGCTGCAGTAATTGTTTGATGCCGTCTTCGTTATGGGCCACATCAAGTACAATGGTTGGATCATTACTGATCACATCCCAACGGCCATGCAGGCCGGTTATCTTTTTTACGTTACGGAGTGCTGCTTTTTCATCTTCGGGGCTTACCGGGAAACCGTTTTCTATCAGGATGCCTTCGGCACACAAAACCGTGCAGAGGTTTTTTACCTGGTAAAGACCATTGAGGTCCAGTTTAAATGATTCAGTTACTTTATGGATCGTATTGGTCACGTCGCAACTAAGCCATTCAGCGGCATACCTGGTATTAGAAACGGCGTACTCATCCTGGGTAAAATGAACAGGCGCATTCATTGTATTCGCTTTGCGGAGAAAGATCTCTTTTGTTTCGGGCAGGTATTCGCCAATAACAACCGGTACGCCGGCTTTAATGATACCGGCTTTTTCGGCAGCGATCTCTTCCAGTGAATTGCCGAGTATGTTCATATGATCATATCCAATGTTGGTGATGATTGAAAGGACAGGCGTAATGATGTTCGTGCTGTCTAACCTTCCGCCAAGGCCGGTCTCAATAACAGCGATGTCCACCTTTTCTTTTTCAAAATAATCAAAGGCCATAGCCACGGTCAATTCGAAGAAGGAAGGTTCTGTCTCATCTGAAATGGTTCTTGTTCTTTCCACAAAATCAACTACAAAATCTTTGCTGATCATTTCACCATTTACTTTGATACGCTCCCGGAAATCTTTTAAATGCGGCGAAGTGTACAAACCCGTTTTGTAGCCTGCCTGCTGCAGTATGGCAGCCAGCATGTGACTGGTACTGCCTTTGCCGTTTGTGCCGGCTATATGTATGCTCTTGAATTTTGTATGCGGATCGTCAAGCGCTTTGCAAAGGGCAATGGTATTGTGGAGGTCTTTTTTATACGCTGCAGCGCCAATGCGGCTGAACATGGGGAGTTGTTCATATAAATAGTCAATGGTCTGCTGATAATTCATACACAAATATAAAAACCCGGCATTGTTTTGCCGGGTTTTTATCTATATAGTTTAATCAATTACCAACAGTGAAGTTGAAAGTAATCGTTACAGTTGATTCATGATCTGCTATGCTAAACTGTATGTTGGGTAATTTATTTCTTATATCATTTGCATACCTGCTATCTGTTGTAGTAGAACCCCTGGGATCTATTCTGACAAAGGTTCCCTTTCCTTCAGGCGATATTTTAATGACAGCATTAACTGTAGCCTTAGGCAAATCTCCTTGAAAATAGTAATGGTTGATAATTTTTCTATCACCCTTTATTATTAAACCACCTGATCTTCCTCCGGGGTCCTTACCATAACTATCCGGTTTACCATTCGGGCTTCCGGCATCGCCTTTACCATTGGGATTATTTCCCTGTCCCATTTTATAATTGTCTTCTGTAGCGCCATTACCTGTTCCGGTCTTTGGTCCGCCATAGCCGGTCAATTTGGGTTTCTGTGGTTTGGGTTCAGGCTTTACCACTTCCGGGGTTGGCGTTTTTACTTTTACCGTTGTCTTTGCAGGCGCTTTAACGGGCGCTGATTCTTTATCAGCCAGGTCATCGGTTTTTACATCTTCTGCTTCTGGTGTTTTAACAGCTTCCGATTTTGGTTGTTCTGCATTTTCTTCCACGGGAGATTTTTCACCTTTTACCAGGGGTTGTACTTCTCCATATCCTTCGGAATTATTACCGAGGTTGATCTCGATCAGGTCTTGTAAGGCGGGAGGAGGTGTATGCTGGTGTGTCCAGGAAATAAGAAAGGCCAATAGCAACAGGGCGCCACAGATGATGGCTGTATAAATAAATGCTTTCCGGTTCTTTTCTGTTTCGAATGTTGCTGACATGAAGCTGGTATACATCCCAAAGTTATTTAATTACCGGCAAACGATACAATACCGTGCCGTATTTAATAATGATTGTTAAGGTTTTAACAAATCTGAAGGTCATTGCCGGCTCTTCTGGTAAAAGAATTTGCTTGACATTGGGAAGTATTCGCCGTACTTTTCTTATGGCTTTACCATTGCCGGGCATTTTACGGTAGTTACCAGGTACCCTGCCTGCTTCTTTAACTGCTATTTCTCACTGCTTAATTTTTTTTATGAAACAAAGATACCTGCTGCTCATTGTATGGTTCATTGCTGCAATGCCTGTTGCTTTTGCCCAAACAATTTCCACGCAAAAAGGATTGACCACCGCTGTATTTAATTTACCCGAAGGCATTGTTAGGGTTTATCTGCCTGCTGATATCCGGCCCGGCGACCCGGTCTCCGGAACCGTACAGGCTGTAGCGGCCGGGAAAAATGCAAAACAAACCGCAAAGAATCTTTCAGAACTTAAAAGATACCTGGTTGAATTTGACGGGCAGAAGTTCCCGGTTACGGAAGCAACGAATCCTGTTCAGTACAAAATGAATTACAATAAACTGTTGCAGCGGCCATTAAGTATCATCAACAGCAATGGGGTTACGGTTGAACAATTGCTGGTAAGCTGCCCTTATAGCAGCGAAACAAAACCCGCAACCGGCTGCCATATTCCTACGCATGCATTAACCGCATCGCCGATGAGGATCAACGGATCTTTTGATGGCAATAGCAGCAATACGCAGTGCAGGATGAGTGGAATGGAAGTTGCGGTATTGGCCGAATCTCCAAGACAATGCATCGTTTTGTTTCCTGCTAATAGTGCCGGAAACCAAACTGTACAGGTAAAAGAGAACAACCAGCCTGCCTGCGAAAAGCAGGTGTCCGGTGTTGATATGCAGGTAACAACTGGCCGGTTAAGTTTGCGGAGGGGTGAACGGACCTTTATCCGGGTGGAGATAACCGGGCTGCTGAATTTACCGGATACGGCAAAACTAACCCTTACCAACATAACAACGGATGTGGTAGAGATGAAGCCTTCCAGCAGCTTTGTCGTTTTACTTGCACCGGATAGTGTGGCCGGGGGCAATTATGAAAGAAGTTTTGAAGTGCAGAGTATAAAGCCCGGAACTTTTACGGTAAATGTAGATCTTGATCTGCCCGAACCGCCGCTTGTGTATGCCGATAATAAGGGGGTAGATGTGGGTGGAATAAAATTACACCCGTTAAAAGTGGATGGATTAAAGAATGGCATGTCGGACGCCTTTAAAAAAGCAGTGATTGAAGTAACCGGCAACCGGGCCAATAAATACCCCGAACTGGATGGATGCGGCAGTTGCCTTACCTGTATACAAAGTATGCTGGATGAAGGCAAGGTGGCGCTGGTAGGAGAGATCGGGAAGATTTTAACGGAGCATTATGTTGACCTGCTGGTGGGTAAGGCTGGTGGCGCATTGGCCTGGATAAAAGATAAATACGACAAGCTGGAGAAAGCAGAAGACATTGCCGGCGCCATAGCCGATGCCGTTTCAAAAGGTGAGATACAGGTGGTGGAATTTCCGGAAAGGTTGTGTGGTTATTGCCTGGTATCGGCCATTGGCTTTTACGATGCAAAAACACAGTGTATGGATGCATTCTTCTATTGCAAGGGTTCTAAAATGTGTTGTACGCATTCGCTCACTATCATCCATCTTAAATATTGTGTAAATGATGACGGGTTTAAAAAACCGGATGCTGAATTGGGAATAGAGGTGATCAGCAGGTAGGGTTTTAGCGGGAACCAAAGAGCAGGCTGCCGATACGCACCATATTGCTGCCTTCTTCAATAGCAATTTTGTAATCGGCGCTCATGCCCATGGAAAGGGTTTGAGGTTTGAAGTTTGAGGTTTGAGGTTGGGCATATTTGTCAAAAAGAGTTTTTAGGTATTTGAATTCACTTCTTACAAGACTGATATCGTTGGAGAAAGAAGCCATTCCCATGAGGCCGCTGATCTGAATATTGGTTAATTGGTTAATTGGTGTAATTCGTAGTAATTGGTGCAATTCGTTCTCATCCAACCCGAATTTGGTTTCTTCTTTGGCGATATACACCTGCAGCAGGCAATCGATCACCCGGTTGTTCTTTGCTGCCTGCTTATTTATTTCTTTCAGCAAACTCAAACTATCAACCCCATGAATTAAATGAACGAAGGATGCAATGTATTTTACTTTGTTGCTTTGCAGGTGCCCGATGAAATGCCAGCGGATGTCTTTGGGGAGTTGCTCGTATTTGCCAGCCAGTTCCTGTACATAGTTTTCGCCAAAGTCACGCTGGCCAAGATCGTATAATGCCTGTATGTTTTCAACGGGTTTGGTTTTGGAAACAGCGACTAATGTGGCTTTGCCATTCAGTTCTGTAATTATCTCCTGGTATTTTTCTTTATAGATGCTCATGATTTTCACGCAAAGAGGCGCAAAGAAAATAAAAATGTGCAAATGTCCTTCGGCTTCGCCACGGGATACATCTGCACATTTTCAGATCATCAAATTATTTTAAAATAGAACGGCTGATCACGATCCGCTGCACTTCACTCGTTCCTTCATATATCTGTGTAATTTTTGCATCCCTCATCAACCGTTCTACATGGTATTCTTTTACAAAACCATAACCGCCGTGTATCTGCACGGCTTCGGTGGCGGTCCACATGGCTGTTTCGCTGGCAAATACTTTTGCCATGCTGCTGCTTAAGGTGTAGTCGATCTTATTATCTTTTTCCCAGGCGGCTTTTAAGCAAAGCAAACGGGCTGCTTCGATCCGGGTGGCCATATCTGCCAGCTTGAACTGTATGATCTGGTGATTCATGATCTCGGTGCCAAATGCCTTGCGTTGTTTGCTGTACGCCAATGCCAGTTCATAAGCGCCGCTGGCAATGCCCAACGCCTGGGATGCGATACCGATCCTTCCACCGGCCAGGGTTTTCATGGCGAATGTAAAACCAAATCCGTCTGCACCGATCCTGTTTTCCTTCGGCACTTTTACGTCGTTAAATAAAATGCTGTGTGTATCACTACCGCGTATACCCAGTTTGTTTTCTTTGGCGCCAACAGCTACACCCGGCCAGCTCTTCTCCACAATAAATGCATTGATGCCGCGGCTTCCCTTGCTGGGATCTGTTTGGGCGATCACCAGGTACACACTGGCGCTGTTGCCGTTGGTGATCCAGTTCTTGGTTCCATTGAGTAAATAATGATCGCCTTTGTCTTCGGCTGTTGTACGTTGCGATGTGGCATCGCTGCCTGCTTCGGGTTCGCTCAGCAAAAAAGCACCAATGTATAATTCGCCGTTCTTCTTTCCCTGGGCCAGCGGCGTTAAATATTTTTTCTTTTGCTCTTCGCTGCCGTATTCCTGTAAGCCATAACAAACCAGGCTGTTGTTCACGCTCACGCAAACACTTACACTGGCGTCTATCTTGCTGATCTCTTCCATGGCCAGCACATAACTGATGGTATCCATACCGCTGCCGCCGTATTCCTGTTTTACCATCATACCCATAAAACCGAGGTCGGCTAATTTTTCGATCTGTTCTTTGGGGAATTTCTGTAGTTCGTCACGCTCAATTACGCCCGGAAGGCATTCATTTACGGCAAAATCCTTTGCGGCCTGCCTGATCATTTGTTGTTCTTCAGTTAGTTGAAACAGCATATGCAATTTGTTTTGTATCCGGTGCAAAAATAAGGGTTTATTGCCCTGTATTTTCAGCAATTATCCGGGTAAATAGTTCCCGGCTTATCATACGGGCGCCCAGGCTTTCGAGGTGTTCGGTATACACCTGGCAGTCGATTAACTGTACCTGTTCTTTCTGTAAATGCTGCACGTAATTGATAAAGGCGAATTTGCTGGCATTGGTTGCTGCACTGAACATACTTTCGCCAAAGAAGATATTGCCTAACCGGATACCATACAGGCCGCCCACCAGTTTTCCATCCATCCAGGCTTCGGCACTATGGGCATATCCTTTTTCATGCAATACCGAGTATGCTTTTTGTACGGCTAGGGTGATCCAGGTACCGTCCTGGTCTTTTCTGCTGATGGTTTTGCAGTTTTGTATAACCTGTGTAAAAGCCCGGTTAATGGTAAACCGATATTTACCATTGCTGAGAATGGCCCTCATGCTCTTGCTTACTTTTAATTCTCCGGGATATAATACAAAGCGGGGATCAGGACTCCACCAGCAGATGGGGTCCGTTTCATTGTACCAGGGAAAAATTCCTTGCCGATAGGCGAGCAGCAAACGTTCTGTGCCCAGGTCGCCGCCAATGGCAAGTAAGCCGTCTTCATCCGCCATTTCTACGGGAGGAAATATGAGTTCATCGGTTAGCAGGAACATATTTTAAAGATAAAAGAAAAACAGGAACTGCTACGCTGTTATGCTATTGCCACAGAGGCACAGAGAATTGTGGTATACCAAAAACAGCGGGTAAATTTTTCTGTGTTTCTGTGATTCAGTGGCTATCATTTCCGCCGAAGGCGAAAAGATGGAGTATGTAGCAGAAAATTAATTGGCGATCACTTCAATGGTGGCATTGATGCCCCTGTCGGTAATGGCATCGCATTGTGGCTTCAACAGGTCGTAGCTGCCTTCTTTAACGGCATACTTGCCTTTTGAATCGATGATGATGGCACATTGCTCGGCCTGTTCCTGGGTATGGCCGCAGATCTTTATGAGTGTTTCAATTACCCATTCAAAGGTATTCACATCATCGTTCCATACGATAAGGGTACAAAAATCATCGAGTGATGTGAGCAGGTCGGTTTGCTCGTTGTGTTTTGTATGTTGCATTAATGCCATGATCCGGTAAGGCAAAAATAAGCCGATTTTTCACTAAAAGGCAAATGCCGGGGTATTAAAATGAAAAAGGCTCACTGGGTGAGCCTTTTGTGGGAGTTGACGGGGTCGAACCGCCGACCCTCTGCTTGTAAGGCAGAGTACCCCT